>WGBF01000448.1 GCA_015494485.1 bacterium
CACATACACCCGATTCCCTGCGCGCTTCCGTGCAATTGTCGCTGGTAGAATTGTTCAAAAATGGCACCACTACGGTGCTGGACATGGGTGCCCTTCATCATACGAATGTTATTTTCGAAGAAATGGTCCGAAGCGGCATCCGGGGGTTTAGCGGAAAAGTACTGATGGACACTGAACCGTCCTATTACCGGCAGGACACGGCCGAAAACCTGACCGAAAGTGAGCAGCTGATTCAACAGTGGAATGGTGCTGCCAATGGTCGGATTGGTTACGCGCTGGCGCCCCGTTTTGTTTTAAGTTGCAGTGATGCCCTGTGGGATGGCGTTCGGGATCTTTCCGAAAAGTACAATGTATTTGTGCATACGCACGCATCGGAAAACAAACGGGAAACCGAACTGGTGAAAACCCAAACCGGCATGGGGAATATTGAATTTTTTGCTCATAAGGGTCTGGCCTCTCCCAACTTACTTCTGGCCCATTGCATCTGGGTCTCCGAAACAGAAATGAACCTATTACAGGAAAATGACATTAAAGTCCTCCACTGCCCTTCGGCCAATTTAAAACTGGGAAGCGGCTTTGCGCCTGTGCCTCAATATCTTCAACGGGGCATTAACGTTTCATTGGGGTCGGATGGCGCCCCCTGTAACAACACCCTTTCAATCTTTCAGGAAATGCGTCTGGCAGCGTTAATCCACAAACCCCGTTATGGTGTCAAATCCATTACAGCGCAGGATGTAGTGGATATGGCCACCATCAACGGAGCGCGGGCACTGGGCCTGGAGGACGAAATCGGCAGCCTGGAAGTGGGTAAAAAGGCGGATCTTGTTATTCTTAATCTCAATAAAGTCAATACCATACCGGCCGATAATGTCTATTCACAATTAGTCTATTCAGCACATACGGATAATGTGCTCCACGTCATGGTTGACGGGGAATGGGTCGTACAAAACCAACAGGTTTTGGCTTACAACGAAAATGAAGTTGTTCAAAATGCCTGGAAAGAATTAACAGCGCTTTTAAAACGCTTAAACCGGCCAAATTAGCGAGAAATAAGGAGGCAATAATGCGCATTTTTAAAATTATGGCTCTGGTTCTTTTAGTAGCCTTTGTGTTTTGTGGACGAAAAGAAACCCAAAAACAAACCGTTGATCCTGCCGTTGCACCTGCCAAATTACTGGAATACGGGAACAAATTTTTTAACGAAGGGGATTATGAGAACGCGTATATTGCTTACCGCCTAATCTATACGGATTATCCCACCAGCCGGGAATACATTGATGCGGTGATTGGCTTAGCCCGCTGTTACGGCAAATTTGAAAAATATGACAAACAATTTGAACTGCTCTACAACCTGTTACGGGAGAACTTAATTCCTTCACGGGTGCCCGATATTTACAATGCCATTGCTGAATTTTATGAGAATTCCGCCGGTGTATCCGCGGAGTTTACCGGACAGGACAGCCTGGACTACGTCCATGCCATTTCGTATTACCAGAAAGCCATTGAGTATCCCAACAGTCAGGATTCCACCGCAAAAGGATATGCCCAATACAAAATCGGGACGTTGTACGAAAAATTGCGCGAGTATCCCAAAGCCATCGAAGCGTACCAGAATACCATAAACCATTTTGGCACCACGGAATGGGCTGCCCGCGCCGAAGCCGCTTTGCAGGACTTAAAATCGCGCTTGCAAATGCGAATGGAATACGAACGCACCAGTTCGATTTCTGCACCGGCAGATACCGGTCATGCGGCCCAGGCGGCCCCGGTACCGGAGGACAAGCCGGACCACCCGCTGGAACATCCCGCAGCCAGCGATACCGTGCAGGCAGCACCTGCAGCGCCGGAAGTTCCCGCGGATACCACCCACAAAAGTTCCGAACACCCGGCGCCGGCAACTCCGGCTTCCGGCGATACGCTGAAAACCGTGGAACATCCCACACCACCGCCTTCAGCAACCGATACGACCCGGTCTGCTGTACCCGATACCTTAGACAAACCGAAACTGGATATCCGATAACCGCATGATTTCCGGAGGAGCGCCGTTACATGGAAATACCGTACGAAATTCTGGAACAACTACCGAAAACCGACCTTCACGTTCATCTGGATGGGTCATTACGGATTCAAACCTTAATTGACCTAGCCAAAAAACAGGGTGTGGACCTGCCCACATTTGATCCTGAGGCACTGGCCCCTATTGTTATGAGCGGAAAAAATTGTACCAACCTGGGCGAATACCTTCAGGGGTTTGACATTACCCTTTCGGTAATGCAGGAAGAAGAAGCCCTGTACCGCATTGCGTACGAATTGGCAGAAGATGCCGCCGCAGAAAACGTGTGGTACATGGAAGTTCGCTATTCCCCTATTTTGCACACCCGCAAAGGGATGAAATTAACCACCATTGTGGACGCTGTAATCGAAGGGCTGGCTGCAGCGGAAAAGAAATTCAACATAAAAACCGGGGTGATTATATGCGGAATGCGCAACATCAATCCCGAAACGTCCCTGCTGCTGGCTGAACTGGCCGTGGCATATAAAAACCGGGGTGTTGTGGCATTCGACCTGGCCGGACAGGAAGAAAATTACCCCGCCAAGGATCACAAAGAAGCCTTTTTCCTGATCCGCAAAAACAACATTAACACCACGGCCCACGCGGGTGAAGCTTACGGGCCGGAAAGTATCCACCAGGCAATTCACTATTGCGGTGCCCACCGGATTGGGCATGGAACCCGCCTGTACGAAGATGGCGACCTGTTAAACTACGTAAATGACCACCGCATTCCGCTGGAAATTTGCCTGACCAGTAACGTACAAACCGGTGCTGCACCCTCATTAAGCAAACATCCTTTACGGTTTTATTATGATTACGGCCTCCGCCTGTCTATTAACACCGATAACCGACTTATATCCGATACCACAGTAACCAAGGAATTGTACCTGGCCGCCAAACACCTGGATTTTACACTGGACGACATTAAAAGCCTGATTGTGGATGGTTTTAAGAGTGCCTTTCTGCCCAATCGGGCCAAATCCATCATGTTAAACATGGTCAATGATGAATTAAAAAAATTCTGACCCACCATTATTAATTTGCATTAATACTTTATTTTTATTAATTTTGCACTCAATAAATTACAAAACTCTAAATGGATATAACTTTCAGACCATCACTGCAACGTACTCTGGGGTTGGAACTTGAAATTCAGATTGTGGACCCCACATCCGGTTCGCTTTTGAATATTGCCCCCCAATTATTATCCCGGCTCAACCCGGTAAACTTTAAGCCAGAATTTTTTCAGAGTACCATCGAACTGAACACCGATGTGACGCGCAGTTTTTCTGATCTGGAAAGCAACGTCTACCAAAAAATTGACATGCTTCAGGAAGCGGGAAACCAACTGGGCGTTGCCTTTATGCTCTCCGGTACCCATCCCTTTGAGGATTGGAAACGCCAGCAAATTACCGACAATCCCCGCTATCACCAGTTACTCCAGCGCATTCAATGGCCGGTCCGCCAATTCTTGATTTTTGGATCCCATTTGCACATTGGGGTGCGTAGTGCTCCCACGGTGATGCGGTTGGTTCGCCGCCTGCGGGTCTTCATCCCCCATTTGCTGGCCCTTTCCGCCAATTCCCCTTTCTGGATGGGCTTTGATACCGGACTGGCATCAGCACGGATGAAAATTTTTGAAGAGCTCCCCAATGCCGGGCTTCCGTACGCTTTCAATACCTGGGAGGAATATTCCCGCTTTGTGGACGCCTCCATTCGGACCGGTTCAATTGACAGTTTCCGCGATATCTGGTGGGATATTCGTCCGCATCCGGCCTATGGGACCATTGAAATTCGCATTTGCGATGCCATGTCATCCATACCGGAAATTTTAAGCGTAATGGCATTTGCACTGGCATTAACCATTTATCTGGAACAGCCGGAAGCCACCACACCTTTGGACACAATCCCCGATTGGATTATTGCCCAGAACAAGTGGCGCGCTACCCGTTATGGTATGGAAGCGCAATTAATTGAACCCACTACTATGGAAGTTGTCCCGATTAAACAATCTATTCAGAAGTGGGTGAAAAAAGTGTATCCCATTGCGGATAAATACCGCTTCGCCCGCCATCTGGAATTTTTGCTGGAAATGATGTCCTTTGGTCCCGGATATTACCGACAACGGCAGTGGTTAAAGAAACACGATAACGATTTTGTTGCTGTGGTTCAACATTTGATTACCGAATTTGAGCAAGCCCAGCCCATCACGTCCACCTCACTGGATGTCGGGTAACAGGCCACCGGCCAACATTCCCACACTATTTTCCACCGTTAACATACGATTTTGAACCAGCAGATAATTTTTGCTTCGTTTGAAAATCGTAACTGGTGGAATGAATGCTCTGGGAAAAAACACGTGAGCGGAGATGTACCGGCTTGTCACTATGCGAACGTCACACAGTCTCAGCAGATGGAAAAAAACAGGCGCATCCGGTACCGATGCGCCTGTTGGATATACTGTTTTAAAATGTCCAATTAATGAATTAATTGAACAGGTCCTTACCGTGGCACTTTTTATATTTCTTTCCGCTCCCACACGGACAGGGATCATTCCGCCCCACTTTAACATCCACCCGAACAGGCTGGGGTTTACCGCTCCCCTTATTACCCGCTGTAGCCTGCGCCGGCTGTGCCGCCTGCTGGCGACCGGCAGCCAACCCCATATTGGTCGCATCATTGTGGACTAACATAATTCGGGGCGGTGCGCCTTTTCGTTCGGGAGGCGTTTCCACAAATTCTGTCCGCCACAACATTTCCAAGGATTTCTGATTGATGTGGTCAATCAACTCCACAAACATGTGATATGCTTCCTGCTTGTATTCCACCAGCGGATCTTTTTGGCCATAAGCCCGCAACCCGATCCCTTCTTTTAAAATATCCATCTGGTGGAGGTGGTCTTTCCAGTTTTCATCAATAACCCGCAAAATAATATATTTTTCAAACTCCTGAACAATCTCCCGGCCAACTTTCTGCTCTTTGTATTCATAAATTTTAAGCGCTTCATCTTTAATGTATTGCCGGATTTCTTCCGGAGTCATGGTGTACAATTTGTCGCCCAGGGTGCTGACATCCACTAACAGCGTTTTAAATACTTCGTTTTTAAATGCTTCCAGCTCCCAGTCCTCACGGTGTTTGTGGCCTTCGATGTATTTTTCAAATACGGCATCCAGGAATTCTTCCAGCATTTCCATTACTTCTTCGCGGATGTCTTCACCCAGCAACGCTTTCCGCCGGCGGGCATAAATCACTTCCCGCTGTTTGTTCATCACATCATCATATTCCAGCAGGTGCTTCCGGATGCTGTAATTTTGCATTTCCACCCGTTTCTGGGCTTTCTCAATGGCGCGGGTTACCATGGGGTGGGTAATGACTTCACCTTCCTGCGCCCCCAGCCGGTCCATGATTTTAATCATGCGGTCGGAACCGAATAAGCGCATCAAATCATCTTCCAGGCTTAAGAAGAACCGGCTGGCACCGGGGTCTCCCTGTCGTCCAGCACGCCCGCGCAACTGCCGGTCAATGCGTCGGGATTCATGCCGCTCCGTTCCGATAATATGGAGTCCGCAGGGTGTATCCAGTTTGCAATTGTGAAAATTCTTGTGTTCAATGACCAGGCCGGTTTCTTTCTCCTCATCCATTTTAAAACATTCCCGATTGCACTGAATAACACCGGGGCCCAATTTGATGTCCGTTCCACGACCGGCCATATTTGTCGCAATGGTTACAGCACCCACCTGCCCGGCTTTCGCCACAATTTCGGCTTCCTGTTTATGATGCTTGGCGTTCAATACAGAATGCGGAATCCCGCGGCGCTTCAGCATTCGGCTCAACGTTTCGGATGCTTCAACGGAAATGGTTCCCACCAGCACCGGGCGTCCCAGTTTGTGCAATCGCTCTATTTCGTCAATCACAGCATTGTATTTTTCCCGCTTGGTGCGGTAAATGTAATCTTCGTAATCAATGCGGCGCACCGGTTTATTGGTGGGAATAACCACCACATCCAGTTTGTAAATATCCCAGAATTCCTGGGCTTCGGTTTCAGCCGTACCCGTCATGCCAGCCAGTTTATTGTACAGGCGGAAATAATTTTGCAGGGTGATGGTGGCCAGCGTCTGGGTTTCCCGTTCAATTTTTACATTTTCCTTGGCTTCAAGCGCCTGATGCAATCCGTCGCTGTACCGCCGGCCATACATAATGCGCCCGGTAAATTCATCAACGATAAACACCTTCCCGTCGGATACCACATAATCCACATCCTTTTCAAACAACGAATACGCTTTAAGCAGTTGATTGATGTTATGGATTTTCTCGTTTTTCCGGGCGTATTCCAGTTGCAGCTTGTTCTTCAGCTCCATCTTTTCCTGAGGACTCAAGGAGTCATCGCCTTCGATGCGGCTAAATTCTTCCGGTAAGTCCGGCAGAACAAATTCGGAGGGGTCATTGGGCGAAAGTTCCTGACGCCCTTTATCCGTCAAATCCACAATATTACGCTTTTCATCAACGGTATAGAACAGTTCTTCATCCACTTCATGAAGGCGTTTATCGCGCATAAATGCGCTTTCAATATCAAAAACCAGTTTTCGAATGCCCGCCTGCTGGTATAACTTTTGAAGGCGTTTGTTTTTGGGAGCCCCCCGTTGGGCAATTAACAGCTTTAGACCGGCTTCTGCTTCTTTGCCTTCCTTCAGCAATTTTTCCGCTTCCGCTATAACCGAATTGACGTAACGGGTTTGCAACCGGACTAAACGCTCCACCAGTGGTTTTACTTCATCATACGCATGGGTGGCGTGTTCCACCGGGCCGGAAATAATCAACGGGGTTCGGGCTTCATCAATCAGCACACTGTCCACTTCGTCGATGATGGCGTAATTGTGGCCTTTTACCTGAACAATATCTTCCGGCCGAATAGCCATATTATCCCGCAGATAGTCAAAGCCAAATTCGTTATTGGTTCCGTAGGTGATATCCGCGCTATATGCCGCACGCCGTTGAGAGGGCTCCATATTACTGAGGATAACCCCCACCGAAAGGCCCAGAAA
>WGBF01000449.1 GCA_015494485.1 bacterium
GAATTGGGATCCCTGGACGTTTACAGAATTTGCCTGAGCGGAGAGAGTTTGGCCAACTTGCTGAGCAACCTGTTGCGATCCAGACGGAGCGCTGCTTTTAGAGACATTATGGGCACCTTGTGTACCAGCACGTTCCGTTGGTATCACCGGTTCTGTCTGCAATGAAACGGGCTGACTCGATGAAGAGAGCGAAACACGGGGGCTATTGGATGCCAGCGGGCTACTCACCTGTTGATGATTCCCGGAATCTGCCACGGATTCCAGCAGGCCCGTTTGCACACCGCTGGATTGAGAAGCAGTGAAATTTGGCGACCACTGCGCTTGTGGTTTTTCGGGGACATTCTTCGCGAACGGCGTGTTGGGTTGTTCGGCTTTCAGTTCCACCATGGGAGAATCTTTCGAACTGCCAGGCAGCTTTGTACCAGTGCTTTGCAATTCCGCCTGAGGGGTAGAAACCGTCGTCTCCTGTGCTGTAGGGGAAGACAGTCTGGATACTGTGGAAAGGGTTGCCGTTAATTCAGCTTTACTCCGTTGCCCATTAAGCGGCAACCATTCCCCATCTCCCACCTCAACCCGAACGGCGGCTTCGGATGGGGAATGGAATACCGTGGTGCCCCAGGTTGCATCCCCCGAACCATGCTCTCCCTGAGCAATCATTACTGGCACCAGCAGTTTTCCAGACTGTTTGAATTCTGCGGGAAACGAAGGCCCCGTTCCGTTTACCGGCTTACTCCCGGTGGGAGAGGAACCGTTCGTACTCGCAGAATTCATTGGCTGACCGCCAGAATTTATTCCCTCTACGGTAAGCGCCAGAAAAGCAATGGGCATCGCAAAGCCTTCAGCGGCATCGCTGCGAAGCTTCTGGTCGGAAACCGGACTGACAGGAATAAATTGCACTGCTGTTACTGCAACGGAATTCTCCTGACCATTTGCTAACAATTGAATAGGAAGCGGTTCGTTTAATTCCCAGATGGTGGCAGATTTCGCCAGTTGAATTTGAGGATAGGTGCGGGAAACCGCTGCTTTGATATCCGCATCTATTTCCCCGACATTAACGCTTACCAGATTACCAAATGTGCCGGTGTTGAACGTTTCATTTTGGGAAAATAATCCGTGAAAGTCTTTCAAACCATTGGACGGATTTTGAACAGGATGTTGCAGTGCCTGGCTAAATAATGCACTGAAGAGGGCAGTACCTGCAGAAGACGCGTTTTCAGTTCCCTGGAAGGAGACTGGCGCAGCGGTATTTCCGCCATTAAAAAGGTATGTTAAAAAATTTACTGCGAACATCCCGTTCACCTTATTCGTGTTCATCCTGAACAATTACTGAACAACATTATCGAACCAAAATGCAGGTGCTTTAATACATTTTGCCCCTCCCGGAACGGGAATGGCAAACCACTAATTTTTCATCGCCATGTACTGACTGAACTCCACCGCTTTCTCCGGATCCAGTTCGGCCATAATCTGGGCGGCTTTGCGTTTTTTCATCTTGCGGATAACCTCCACCGCCACATCTTTGTCCAGCCGGGCAATAATTTGCGCCGCACGGGCCGGATCCATATTTTCATAAATCTTTGCCATTTCCTTGGCGGTACGGGTCAAATTTTCTGCTGCTTCTTCCTGTTGTTTTTTTGCTTCCTGCAGTTTCTTAAGTTGTTCGTTTTGCTGCTGAAGCAAGGCCAGCTGTTGCTGCAAACTGTCCAAACGCTGCCGTTCGCGTTCCCGCTCCAGCTGTTCCTGAGCCAGACGAATGGAATCTTCCCGGGCCTTTATGGCCAGACTGTCCAGGGCAGTGCTATCCGCCAGGCTATCTGCCGCCGCAATTTGAAGTTGCTCTGCTGTCTTTTCATACACCACATAGGTAACCACACCCTGAATCACCAGAAATGAAATGACCGAAAATATGATGAATTGCTTTTTGCTCATTGCCAGCCTCACCGGTTAATTCAATCCGGTATTCCTCCAAACAAGGCCAGTTCGTCCAGAATTGCCTGCTCCTGCTCCTGTTGTTCCTTCACAAAACGCTGGTAATTTTTATCTTTCAATTTCTGCAAAACCTTTTTCTCCTTTTGGACTTCCCGCAGCTTGTTCCGTACCGCTAATTCTTCCTGATCCAGCTGGTACATTTGGTCTTCCAGCTGGCGGATTTCCTGCATAATTTGGTGGAGGTACGTATAATAGGCCGATAGCAGGTTGGCGTGGGTGTCGTCCAGGGTGTTAATCTTTGCAGAACATTCTTCCAGCGTTCGTTCCAGCTGTTCCCGTTGCTGAAGTAATTGATGGCGCTTTTTGCCGATTTCCGACAGACGCCGTTGTTCCTGTTTTAATGCAATTTCTTTGACTTCCAGAACTTTTTCCAGGCGAAATTTAAATCTGGCCATCCTAAATCCCTTTATGTTTTACCCATCATCCTTATTGGGTCATCAATGTTTTCAACCGCTGGACGCTTTCTTCAAACGAACTGCTTTCCTCAATGCCCTGTTGCAAATACGCCCGCAATTCTCCTATCTTCTTTATTGCATAATCGATGCGGGGATTGCTTCCTTTAACATACGCCCCAATGTTGATTAAATCCTCTGCTTCTTTGTACGTTGCCAGTGCATCCAGAAATTGTTTGATGGCCGCACGGTGAGCCTCATCGGTCACATCATTGAGCACCCGGCTGACGCTTTCCAGCACGTCAATGGCCGGATAATGCCCCATGGACGCCAGCCGCCGGGAAAGGACAATATGTCCATCCAGAATTGCCCGGGCCGCATCGGCAACGGGTTCGTTCATGTCATCCCCTTCCACCAGAACGGTATATAATCCCGTAATGCTTCCGCGGGCCGCCGTTCCGGCGCGTTCCAGCAACTTGGGTAAAAAAGCAAATACCGAAGGTGTGTAGCCCCGCGTGGTGGGCGGTTCCCCTACGGTTAATCCGATTTCCCGCAATGCCATGGCAACCCGGGTCAGGGAGTCCATCATTAACATCACGTCCATACCTTGATCCCGGAAAAACTCTGCAATGGAGGTTGCCACCAATGCTGCTTTTACGCGCACCAGCGCAGGCTTATCGGATGTTGCCACCACAACCACCGAACGTTGCAGACCTTTTTCGCCCAGTTCTTTTTCAATAAAATCACGCACTTCACGACCCCGCTCCCCCACCAGGGCAATAACATTGACATCGGCGGTGGTATTGCGGGCAATCATCCCCATCAGGGTGGACTTCCCCACACCGCTGCCGGCAAAAATACCCACGCGCTGCCCCTTGCCCAGGGTAAGCAGGCCGTCAATGGCGCGGATTCCGGTGGAAATGGGTTCCGAAATTCGGGTGCGTTCCAGCGGGTGGGGCGGCTCCCGAAAGGCCGGGTAAAACACCACCTGCGTAAAACCGCCGCGGCCATCCACCGGATTGCCCAGGCCATCCAGAACCCGCCCCAGCATTTCGTTACTGACCGGCACCTGAAATTGCTCGCCGGTGGCTTCGATGTCGCTGCCCGGCGCAATGCCCACCATATCCCCCAGGGGCATGGTGAGGACCCGGTCGTCTTTAAACCCCACTACCTCCGTTAAATAAGGGGTTGGCATGTTGCGGGGGTAAACGCGGCACACATCTCCAATTGCCGCGGATGGGCCAATGGACTCAATCAGCAACCCGACGACCTGAACCACTTTGCCATAGGCACGCACAACATTCAGTCCGTCCACCGCATTTGCCAGGTATTGTAATTTTTCCGAAAAGTTCATAACGCCGCCGCCAGCTTACGAAGTTGCTTGACCAGTTCATTGACCTGCGTTTCAATGCGGGCATCCAGCTTACCCAGATCGGTTTCCACCAGGCATCCACCCCGCGTAATGGTTTCATCCGCCAC
>WGBF01000450.1 GCA_015494485.1 bacterium
ACAGAAAACTAATGGCACTTTCCGGCAACCACTTGTTTCCTGTGGCCCCAATCCACAACAGTACTTCCCCCAGAAAGGCTTCATCCAGCGTGTTGCGGAGTTGCTGTATTCGTTCCGGTGGAACTTGTAATCCCCCCAGGGTAAACGGTGTTTGAGAATAAAAATACCGCCACAGGTCCACCTGGGCATCGGCGTAGTGCTTACGGGTACTGGAGGGTACGGTAATATCGTAAAAGCGGTCACTTTCCTTCCAGCGAAAACCCAGCGTATAGCCGCGGCTGACAATGCGGGCAAAGATTGCCTGGGAAAGGGAAAATGCATCGGGATTACTGGAACTGATGACCAGTTGATAGCCTGCCCGCCGTAACTGGCGGATGAACCCAATCCACCGCAGGGGATTGCGAAAAAGGGCTGCCTGATTGTAGGGGATAATCTGGTGCATCAGGTGGCTGCCATAGGTGCTAAACAATTCCGCCACTGCCGGGGAAATCAGCACGTCTACCTGCAGATGGGGGGCGGTGTGCCGAATGCCCTGTAAGAGGGGTAACAACATAACGCCGTTCCCAATACGGTTATCCAGACGGAAAACCAGAATGCGTCCCCGGGGTGTGAAGTCGGCCGGAACGGATTTTCGGGGAAATATCCACTGCAGCAAACGGCTCAATAACCGCTTGCCGCTTCGTTCCAGGGACTTCAAGGAAGTCGGTTTCATTTTATAAATGTAATAGATAACTGCCCGATTTGCCAAACAGGAATGCGTGAAAATGATTTAAACACTCCCCTATCCCGGTAATGGCAGCCCACAGGCCCTATTTTTCGGGAGTCTGTGAGAAATAGCGGGAAATGGAGCAAAAAAACCCCGAAGGGGTCATATTTAGGCAGCCCAGGGCAACGCCCTGTATGGCTAAGCGGATGCCACCTGTCATGCTTGAGGGAAGATAGCGACGAAGCATCTCACGCATGACCTTTGAGACTCTTCGCTTCGATGACGCATCCCAACTCACCCCCTTACCCCCTCTCTTCCACCGAAGAGAGGGGGAAAATAAAAGAAAATCCGCTACCACGGTGTGAATAAGGGGGTGAGTTGTATTTTTAAAGACCCCGAAGGGGGCACATTTAGAGAGCCCGGGGCGAAGCCCTGGGTTTAGATGAATGACCAAATAATTAGGAGCTCTGAAGGAGCGACACGGTTTTATTTTATAATAGAAAACGCAATGTTTTTATTCCCCATATTTTCTTTGCGCTCTTTGCGTCCTCTGTGGTTTTTTAGGAAAAAGCGTCAAAATGAATTTTGACGATCCGGGGGAGTGTGTTTATTGATTGAACACCAATGAAACATCGAAATGCCTGAGATTCTTCGCTCCGCTAACGCTCCGCTCCAGAATGACATCATGACATTCCCGAAGTGAAGGCCTAATTTCCCCCTCTCTTTCTTGGGCGAAAGAGAGGGGTTAGGGGTGAGTTGAGAGAAATTGTTTAACCGCAAAGTGCGCCAAGAACGCAATGGATTATTCTTGGCGCCCGCTGCGTCCTTCGCGGTTTTAATATTCAGCCTACTTGGCCCACTGGCTTATTTTTGTATTGCGGCCCAGCGGTTCATTACCAGCTTCTGAATGGCGTCATCTGGAATATGGGCCAGGCAATTCCCGTGGGGGCATTTTTCCGGTTTGCACCAGCGGCAGGGTTCCACAGGGGGTACAAGCGTCCACTGTTGCTGGCCGTACGGCCCCCACCGCGTGGGACTGCACGGCGCTGCCGGACAGTAAAACCCCATCACCGGGACACCGAAAGCATTGGCGATATGCAAGGGACCGGTACTGGTAGAAGCAAATAACGCAGCCCGGGCAATGATTACGGTTAATTGGGGCAAGGTAAAATCCGTTCCGGGGATGAATACGGGTGCATCGGGAAAGGCAGCCTGCAAGGCATGGAGTTTGGGCAATTCTTGGGACGTGCCGGTTAACAATACAGGCAGACCGGTATCTTTCAATATTAAATCAATTAACTGGATGTACTGATTCTCTGTTAAGTTGGGTGCGGAGCCGCCGCTGCCGGGATGCACGATGGCATACCGTTCCGGCAACTCGTGTTCCTGGCGGTACCTCACCCACCAGTACTCCAGCTCATCCGGTATCCGAAAACGAAATTCCACCTGCTGGTAATCCACCGGGATAAACCGCTGCAGCAGATTCAAATTGTATTCCAGTTCGTGGCGTTGGCCGGTCTTGCGGTGTTCATACCATTTGTAATTAAAGAATAATGCAGAGTACCAGCGGAACCCCGTTGCGACTCGAATCGGGATGCCCGCCTGAAACAAAACCCACGCCAGTTCCACCGTGGGATGAAACAAAAAAGCCGCATCGTAATAATATTGGCGCAATTCACTGGCCAACACCAGATGTCCCCGAAACCCCTTGTGGGTGCCTTCCGGTTCGTAGTAGCGAACGTCGTCTACATCCTGGTACATTTCCACCAGTGGTGCGGTGTATTTGCGGGTTAAAAAATCGATTTGTGCATTGGGCAAATGACGCTTTAATAGCGTGGCAGCCGGCAGCGTTAGTACCACATCGCCAATGCGGTCGGTGCGAATCAGCAGAATACGGTTCAGTTTACGCATGGTGCTCCCGCCGATTAATGTCCCACAGTTTCATGTAGCGCACCACGAAATTTAAAGCATCAAACTGTGCAGCAA
>WGBF01000451.1 GCA_015494485.1 bacterium
ACGATTTTAAACGGGGTGAACCGCGGGCACCCATTCGGAAAAATCAACCCAACCCCAATGCCGGGGATTGTATTGATTGTAAACTGTGTGTGCAGGTGTGTCCTACGGGAATCGACATCCGCAACGGAACGCAGCTGGAATGTATTAATTGCGCCGCGTGTATTGACGCCTGCAATGGGGTGATGGAAAAAATCGGTCGGCCGAAAGGGCTGATTCGTTACGCGTCGCTGAATTCTATTTTAAAAGGGGAAAAATTAAAGATTACCCCGCGGATTATCGGCTATACGGTAATTTTTCTGGCCTTATTCTCATTACTGTCTTACCTCATATTTACCCGTTCACCGGTGGAAGCTGCGGTACTTCGGACGCCTGGGGTACTGGCTAAAGAAAATCCGGATGGAACGATTCAAAATCTGTACAATGTTCGAATTGTGAATAAATCCTTCCGAACCTATCCGGTGCATCTGGAGTTGTTGCAGCCAAAAGGTGAACTGGTGATGGTAACCGGAAAATATTTAAAACTTCCGCCGGATGGCATGGTGGAATCGGCGTTCTTTATTAAAATCCCCAAATCGGAAATCACAGCGCCCAAAATGAAAGTCATCATTGGTGTTTTCAATGATACCACGCTTCTGGAAAAGGTTAAAACGGGATTCATTAGTACGCCGCTTCTACAGTGAGGAAACATATGAACCGCCAATCCAAAGGTGAAAAGAATAAAAAATCCCGATCGGGCCTGGAATGGCCCATCGGGATTGCTGTGGTGCTGTTATTGTTTTTGTCCTTTTTAATTGGGGCACTGGTTGTCTTGAGCGGTGAACAGTTTGATCTGGTTACCAAAGATTATTATGAAAAAGGACTGGCCTACCAGGAACGGATTGATGCCATCCGCCGCACTCAGGAAATTCCCGATGCCCTGCGCATTATTCCGGATAAAAAACAGAATGTGCTGGTATTTCGATTTGCCCCGCAATTTCAGGGAAAGCCCCTGAGTGGCAAAATCTACTTTTACCGGCCGTCCAACGCCCGACAGGATAAGGAGGTGGATCTTCCCGCTTCTTTAACAAATGATTTTGTTGTCCCCACAGAACAGTTGCCCAAAGGGAAATGGCGTATTAAAGCGGAATGGCAGGTGGATGGCCAAACGTATTACTATGAAACCGTTCTTTATCTGGAGTAAGCGCCAAATCCCTTCTAAGAGATTTTTTCTTTTATTTTATCCCGTAAAAACTGAATGACATCATCCAGCTTGTCGGCATTGCGGGCACCGGCTGTGGCCAAATGGGGCCGTCCACCCCCACCGCCACCGGCCAACCGGGCGGCTTCTTTCACCAGGTCGCCGGCTTTAATGCCTTTGGTTTGAATGAGGTCATCTGTTACGGCGCACACAAAATTCAGTCGGCCATTTGCGTGGTTTATAAAAAATCCAACGGTTTGCGTGGCTTTCTGCCGGATGCGATCTCCCAGTTGCTTCAATAAATCCACATCCAGATTGCTGAAATGCTCTACCACCAGCCGTACGGGACCAATGGACTCTGCCTGTTGCAGGTATTCGTCCACTTTTTCCAGAACCTGCCGGGCCTGAAGCCGTTGCAGCTCTTTTTCCAGCTTTTTGCTCTGTTCAAGCAGCTCCTGGATTTTATGGGGCAATTCCTCCGGGGTGGTGTTTAATAATTGGTCCAGGTCCATCACCACATCCCGCGTTTGTTGAACAAACGACACCGCTTTGGGGCCGGTTAGCGCTTCAATACGCCGCACACCGCTGGCAATGCTGGTTTCCTGGGTGATTAAAAATGTGCCAATCTGGCCGGTATGGTGCACGTGCGTTCCGCCACACAATTCCTTACTGAAGTTGTCAATTACAATCACGCGTACCCAATCCCCGTACTTTTCCCCAAATAGCGCCATCGCGCCCATTTTTCGCGCTTTTTCAAATTCGGTGTACAACACCTCCACCGGAATGTCTTCCTGAATTTTTTCGTTGACAATCCACTCAATTTCTTCCAGCTGGGAACGTTCGATTTTCTTGAAATGGGTGAAATCGAATCGCAGGCGGTCCGGTGCAACCAGTGAACCGGCCTGGGTAACATGGTCTCCCAGAACAGTGCGGAGAGCCGCATGCAGTAAATGGGTGGCGGTGTGGTTGTACATGGTGGGAAGCCGCCAGCTTTTATCCACACGCGCTTTTACCGGATCCGGCGTAAGCTGCTCTCCTTCCTTGAGGATGCAGTGGTGCACGATGTCATCCCCTTCCTTCTGGGTATCAATCACCTGAAGGGTAAAGCCGCTGCCCTCAATCCAGCCGCGGTCTCCCAGTTGCCCCCCGGATTCCGCGTAGAAGGGGGTCTCGGCCAGCACGACAAGGTATTTCCCGTCCCGGTGCAGGTAACGGACAATGAAGGTTTCGCATTCCAGTACTTCGTAGCCCAAAAATACGGAGGATTTTTCCGTCGGATTCAGCGTGACCCAATCCTCCGGGGCGCTCACCTGAGCGGAAAATTTGGCGGCTTTGCGGGCGCGTTCCCGCTGGGCTTCCATGGCTTTCTGGAAGCCAGCTTCATCCACGGAAAAGCCTTTTTCTTCCGCCATAATCCGGGTTAAATCCAGCGGAAAACCGTATGTGTCGTAAAGTTTAAATGCGTCCTCTCCCGGGATTTCCGTTTTGCCTTCCTGTTTCAGCCGGGCAATGATGGATTCAAAAATTTCAATTCCCCGGTCAAGGGTTTTGTTAAAACTTTCCTCTTCGGCTTTAATTACTTCCATCACGTGGGATTGGCGCTCCCGGATTTCCGGAAAGGCATCCCCCATAACGTCCACCACAGTGGGTACAACCTGATAAATAAAGGCCTGGTGCATGTTGAGTTTCCGGCCGTATCGGGCGGCACGGCGCAGAATGCGCCGCAACACATAGCCCCGTCCTTCGTTTCCGGGCAGGGCACCGTCCGTAATGGAGAAGGTTAACATCCGCACGTGATCGGCAATTACCCGAAAGGCAACCTGTTGGTCGGGAGTGGCCTGGTCATAGTCCAGTCCCACAATATCCCCAATTTTTTTCAGTAGCGGGCGGAATAAGTCGGTGTCGTAATTGGAACGCACATTTTGCAGTACCGCCACAATGCGTTCAAACCCCATGCCGGTGTCCACATGGCGGGCGGGCAAGGGGTGCAGTTTACCGCTTTCATCCCGGTTAAACTGAATGAATACCAGATTCCACAGTTCAATATACCGGGCACAGCCACCATTTACCTGGCAGACGTGGTTAGGGTCATCCTGCCGGTCGCACCGTTCAGGCCCCAGATCAATGTGAATTTCCGAGCAGGGGCCACAGGGACCGGTATCGCCCATTTCCCAGAAATTGTCCTTCTTTCCAAAGCGCAGGACGTGGTCCGGTTGAATATCCGTGACTTCTGTCCACAGCCGGGCGGCTTCTTCATCGGCTTCCAGCCCTTCGGCGGGGTCGCCTTCGAACACTGTTGCCCAGAGCTTATCCTTGGGGAGTTTCCACACCTCTGTTAACAATTCCCACGCCCAGGCAATGGCTTCCTTTTTAAAATAGTCCCCGAAAGACCAGTTGCCCAGCATTTCGAAAAAGGTGTGGTGGTAGGTATCGTGTCCCACTTCTTCCAGGTCGTTGTGCTTTCCACTAACCCGAATGCACTTCTGGGAGTTTACCGCCCGTTTGTAGGGGCGGGTGCCGATGCCCAGGAACACATCTTTAAACTGGTTCATCCCGGCGTTGGTAAACAGCAGGGTAGGGTCATCCTGCGGAATGACCGGGGAACTGGGGACAAATGTATGGTCATATTTTTTGAAAAAGTCAATGAATTCCT
>WGBF01000452.1 GCA_015494485.1 bacterium
GGGCAATGGCGCGTTCCCGGACGTCCGGGGGTAACACCACCGAAAACGCCCGGGATATCCATTCTACAATCTCTGCGCGGGCATGCGTATGCTGTGGTTTCGCGCCTTTAAAGGAAACGTACCGACCGTTTTGTTTTAATAAACTGGCCGGGCAAATTTCCAGCACATTCACATGGTGCGGCTTGTAAGCCTGAAACGGGAGAACACGCACACCGGGGTCAAATCCCAGTGGGCGGAGCACGGCGCCAATCCCCCAATAGGTTTGCCGGTACAGCCGCAGATTGCAGGGAGAGTATGGTACGTGTTGAATCCGATCCGTATAGCGCAATGGCTGCGGCCGATATTGCTTACACAGGGCAAACAATGAATCTGCTGACGGAAACTGTTTGAAGAAATCTACCCGGAAGGCAGGAACGGCGTCCGCGGGCTTAACCTCCTGAGGTAATCCGAAGGGAAAATCCAGAGCCACACACCCCGGGCGATGCAATCGGATTAATCGGACAAGCTCTTCCAGGCAAGGTTCAAGGGGTACGCGTGAATGGGATAAAAATTCGCTTAAAGGGGATACGCTGTAGACGTGGAGCTGGTGGTTATGAAATTTCCCGGCGGCAATCCAGATGGCATCGGCCGGATAACGTGCAGCGCTAAAGTCAATTCCCCAAATCGTCATCATCCGGTAGGTTGTAATGGGGCTGCCGTTTGTAAAACCCGAGGTACATATTTTGCTCCAGCGGCATTGCTTCAAACAGGAAATATCCGTTCGGGTAAACGATACTGTTCATTTGTGTCGAAGGAATGCGCAGTTGCACCGAAGGTCCCGATGACTCGGTGGGTTCGCTTTCGATGACGATCAATTTTCCATCCGGCTTGTGAATGCGCCGAATTTCTTTGAACAAGGGGGTCAATATCCCCTTAAAATAAAATTGATGAAGGCTGTGAATCATAAAAACCCAATCCATGGAACGGTCGTCCAGAGGAAGCGATGGCTCATTTTCCCCCGAAAGCGAAATGACGGTTACAACTTCCCGGACACCGGTTGCTATTTGATTTTCCGCAAAACCCGATTGAGGCTCCTCCACCAGAACAATCCGCCCGGTACGGCCCACACGTTCGGCCATCGGGGAAACAAATGCCGCACTTTCTGCTCCAAAACACAAGATGGCGGCTGCCGGCTGGAGCGGAAGCACCTTCAAAATTTCCGAGGGCTCCATGTGCACAAATTCGTTTTGTTCTGCAGAAATACTCATCTATTTATCCGACGTCGATGCCAGGCTATCTGTTTCCAGTAAATGCTGCTGCAAATATTCAATACATTCCCGAAAAACCGTTTCATTTATGGAATAATACGAATATTGGGCGGCTTTCCGAACCTTTAACAGTCCGGCATCCTGTAAAATTTTTAAATGATACGAAATGGTAGGTTGAGAAAGCGGAAACAATTCGGTGATTTTCCCACAACTGATTTCCCCCATTTCCCGAATTTTCTTTAAAATATCCACCCGGGTCTGGTCTGCAAGAGCTTTGCACACTTTAACGAAATTCATCATGAACTACCACTCCTTTTTAGGCCAGAATTAAATTGGTGCGCACACAATCCGCTGTATCGAACATCACACCCTACATTTTTTATCTTCTACCGGATTTCGGGTGTCATTTCTCATTAAACCATTGGTGGTACAACTCCGGCCGCCGGTCTTTCAAAAAATGTTTGCGGGCATGGGAACGGGCAAGTTCGTCCAAATCCACTTCGGCATATAGAATGGCTTCTTTCAATGCCGGTGCTTGTGCAATCACCTGTCCCGCTGGCGAGGCCACAAACGATTTTCCTTCGAAAGTAATGCAGGCTTCTACACCCACTCGGTTACACAATGCAACGAAATACCCATTCTGGAAAGCTGCCACTTGCAACTCCGCTTCGTACAATCCTGCCGGCCATTCCCCCACGGCACCGGCCTGAGGCACAATGACCAGTTCAGCCCCCTGGAGGGCCAGCGCCCGCATGTATTCCGGATAATGCCGGTCATAACAAATGGCAACGCCAATTTTACCAACCCGGGTATCAAACACCAACGGGGTACCCGGTCCAGGGGTATAGTAATGCTGCTCATGAAAACACGGGGCTTCCAGAATATGAACCATGCGCGTCACCCCCAACAATGTGCCATCGGCATCAATTACCGGACTGCTGTCGTAAGTGTGGTCTCCGTCGCGTTCAAATAAATTAATGATTGTTACAACGCCGTGCTTTCGGGACAGCTCCTGAAAGATATCCGTGGTGGGACCTGGCACCGGTTCGGCCAGTTTCCGAACATCCCCTTGAGGAATTTGCTGCGGATAAAAGGGCGTAAATGCCAGCTCCGCAAAGGCAATTAATTGCGCGCCGTTCTGTGCAGCTTCCTCAAATGCCGCTGTGGCTTTCTGTATGTTGGATTGAATATCCGCGGAAGCCTTTTGCTGAATGAGCGCCAGTTTTACGTTTCGTGCCATTCCATCTCCTTTTTTGCCACTGTTCTGTTGTCGATGTGTAATTTATAAGGAATGGGTAAATTTGCAAGCACTGGCTGAATGGGATGACAATTTGAATCAGAAGTGCATAATTCGCAGAAAAATTTGTAAAAAGATGGGGAGCCCATAAGCGCTCCCCATCTTTTTGCCCGGGGATGTTGCGTTATTTTTTACCAAGATTAAAATGGACCGTACTTCGGATTCCGATGTGGGAATAATTACCGGTAACGAATGCCAAAAATCCGCTGACATCCACCCGGAAATTTGCCACGTTGAACTCCACACCTGCACCGGGGGTAACGCCCAGCTTAATGGTACCGCTGGAATAGCGTTCGACGCGGGGATTGCCGAAAATATCGGTGTACCGCCATTCCCAGGAATATCCCATCCGATGGAAGCCAAACTCTCCTAAAATGAATAACCGCATGGGCAGGTTGTTCCCGGGAGACAGGTAAAACTTTACGCCACCCGTAAGCGGGATTTCGGAATAACTGTACGAATAATACCCCACATCTTTGCCACCATATTTCACATAACCAAATCCGGCTAAAATATGAAGTTGGGGAGTAAACACGTATTCGCCCTGAACAACAAATCCCACACCCAATCCGGCAACATCGCCAAATGAGCCAATGGGGACTTTAATGGTTAGGCCACCGTTTACGCCCAGGTTTTCCATTGAAAATTGGGGTTGAGTAAAAGCAACATGAAAAGGTGCAACCAATAACAAAATGATCCATACTGAGAGAACGCTACGTTTCATACATCCAGCCTCCGTTTTTTGATTTTTCGTTGCAGTTTCCGCCTCCGTTCGAATACGCGGAGGGGAATGTAGTCATCTTCATAAGAATTGTGTTGCGCCCTATCACACTACTTAAATTCTTTCTAAATCGCTTTTACTGTTGTGTAATGGCAATGTTTCCCTTAAAATTTACAACACAGCAAGTAGAGGTTAATCGTGAACCATTTGTGCTTTGACATCGAAACAGTTCCTGCGCGGGAAATAGACGCCTACAGCGATTCCGTACAGGCAAAAATTCAGGAAAAGCTGGACAAACTGCAATCCCGGGGTTCCACATCTACGTATGAATATTTTGCCTCCACCCATGGCGATTTCGGGAAAATTATCTGCATTTCCGTGGGCTTTATCCACGGGGATACCATTCGATTGAAATCGTTTTTTGGAACGGATGAGGCCGAAATTTTAAAATCGTTTAATGCCCTGCTGAACAAAACGTCCACATTCGTGCATTACAACGGGTTGAATTTTGACGTTCCCTTTATTTTACAGCGA
The DNA here is from genome assembly GCA_015494485.1 of bacterium. Lineage (GTDB taxonomy): Bacteria > Calditrichota > Calditrichia > RBG-13-44-9 > J042 > WGBF01. The sequence goes on from WGBF01000452.1 coordinate 3,800, forward strand.
ATGGCGCATCACCGCATTCCCCTTTCCAACCCGGATTTTGCCAATCTCCGGCGGTTTTCCACCACACCTCATTTTGATGTGATGATGCAATATTACAATTGGGATATGACCCGCGTACTGCCTCTGGGGATTCTGGCGGAACTGCACGGGTTGCCCAGCCCCAAAAAGGATTTAAGCGGCGACCAGGTGCTGGAAGCTTACCGCCAGGAACGCTGGAAGGAAATTGTTCACTATTGTGAATTTGATGTTGCCACAACATTAAACCTTTACCGGCTGGTTACCACCCACAAAGAACCCATCCCCCTGGAAAACTACAAATTTAGCGAGGACGCCCGACTGTGAAAACAGGGCTTTTGGTGGGGATATTGCTGTGCTGGCAGGTGTCCGCCGCACAACCCATGTCCTGGCACCATCTTCCGGATACCCTGCAGCACGATGTGCGCCATATTCTCACTGTTAGCGGCAAAATCATCGCTGCACCATTCCACTGGAACGCGCAACAGTGGACGGCGGTCGGGCAGACGGCGTTTCTCACTGCACTGGTCTCCGCAGGGGATGAACAATTTAAACAACTGGCGTTATCCCATCGCTCCCCTTTTTTAGACCAGATTTTTTCGCTGGACAATTACCACGGCTCCAAAACATCCGGTGTGCTTGGCGTAACGGTGTACACAGCCGGCCTTCTTTTTAACAAACCAACTCTGCGTCGAACAGGTTTGCAGGCAATAGAAGCCTTTTATCTCAGCGGCACACTAAATTTACTGCTGAAAATTGTTGCTGGCCGCCGACGCCCCTATGCCGCGCAATCCGCGTACGAATTTCGCCCCTTTCGGGGAACAACCGAATACCGATCCTTACCGTCCGGACACGTGGTAACGGCTGTTGCCGTGTCCACTGTTTTTGCCCGGGCATTTCGCAATTCCCTGTGGCGCGTGTTATGGTACGGCAGTGCTGCCATTGTTGCCGGTGCCCGGGTGTACCACAATGCCCACTGGGTTTCGGATCTGATTCCGGCAGCCGTGCTGGGTTACGCCGTGGGGGATTATGTTACCCGCATTTCCGTGCCCACCCACCAGCAATCGAACCAATCCTCCTCTGCAGTGCAGTGGTTCTGGCA
>WGBF01000453.1 GCA_015494485.1 bacterium
CCCGAAGACATCCGCACGGCGGTGCGCAACAATGGCGGCGGGCATTTGAATCACACCATTTTCTGGTCCATTATGTCGCCGGACGGCGGCGGCGAACCCACGGGTGAACTGGCCGATGCCCTGAACAGCACCTTTGGCTCCTTTGCCAGTTTCAAGGAACTGTTTTCCAACACGGCAGCCACCCATTTTGGTAGCGGCTGGGCCTGGCTGGTATTTGACGAAAACGGTAAGCTGAAAGTTTACAGCACCTTGAACCAGGACAACCCGGTGCTGCAGGGCCACAAGCCCATCATGGGTCTGGACGTGTGGGAACACGCCTACTATCTGAAATACCAGAATCGCCGCCCGGAATACATTGAAAACTGGTGGAACGTAGTAAACTGGGATGCCGTAGCGGAACGCTTTGCCCGGTTGAAATAATCCGCAGATTTCGCAGGCATTTAAGGCTGTCACCTACCCGTGGCAGCCTTTTTTATTTTCACGTATTTCCATTCCGCTAAAAACCGGCTTCACATTTTCCCGAAACATACGCCCTGGTGAAGAAGGGTCCATTCCCGGAAAGGAAGGGGCCGGGATGAGTTTTTTAATAAATTGACATCTTTCAAAAAATCATTTAGGTTATTCACGTTCATCTTAAAAAGATACAGCTAATTACAGGAGGAGGAACCATGCCGAACGCCAAATATTATATTCCCCTGCCCCCCAATGAACCCATCCGCAGTTACGCACCGGGCACCGAAGACCGGAAAAAACTAAAAGCCGCCCTGGCGGAGTTGCGGGAATCGGAAATTGAAATTCCTTTAATCATTGGCGGAAAGGAAATTCGTACCGGGAAAATGGGCAAATGTGTGTTACCCCACAATCATCAAAAGGTTATTGGCCACTACCACATGGCCGGAGAAAAGGAAGTGCAAATGGCTATTGACGCCGCCCGGGAAGCCTACAAAACCTGGAGCAAAATGCCCTGGCAGGACCGGCTTTCCATTTTCATGAAAGCCGCCGAACTGCTGGCGGGCCCCCGTCGATACACCATGAACGCTGCCTGTATGCTGGCACAAAGCAAAAATGTATTTCAGGCCGAAATCGATTCCGCCTGCGAACTCATTGACTTTTTCCGCTTTAACAGCTACTACGCCCAGAAAATTTACGAAGAACAACCGCCTTACTCCCCCACCGGAACCTGGAACCGCATGGAACATCGTCCGCTGGAAGGCTTCATTTTTGCCGTAACGCCGTTTAATTTTGCCTCCATTGCCGGAAACCTGCCCAGTGCACCGGCACTGATGGGGAATGTGGTATTGTGGAAACCCGCTTCCAGCGCGGTGTACACGGCCTATCACATCATGAAATTATTCCAGGAAGCGGGCCTGCCCGATGGCGTCATTAACTTCGTGCCCGGTTCCGGCGCTTCCGTTGGCGACCCCGTATTAAGCTCCCCGGAACTGGCAGGGATTCATTTTACCGGCAGCACGGCAACCTTCCAGGGAATGTGGCGCAAAGTGGGCGAAAACATTCGCAAGTACAAATGGTACCCCCGCATTGTGGGCGAAACCGGTGGTAAAGATTTCGTATTTGCCCACAGCAGCGCCGATCTGGAAGCCCTGGGGGTGGCGTTAATCCGCGGTGCGTTTGAATATCAGGGACAAAAATGTTCTGCAGCATCCCGGGCCTACATCCCCAAAAGCCTGTGGCCCAAATTGAAAGAGTATTTAATTGAAGAACTAAAAACCGTAAAAATGGGCGATGTGGAAGATTTTACCAACTTCATGAACGCCGTTATTGACCGCAACGCTTTTGCAACCATTACGGAATACATCGATTACATTAAGAATTCCAGCGAAGCGGAAATCATTTACGGCGGTGGGTATGACGATTCCGTAGGCTATTTTATTGAACCCACCATTGCCGTCACCACCAATCCCAAATTCCGCACCATGGAGGAGGAAATTTTCGGCCCGGTGCTTACCGTGTACGTGTACGATGATGACAAATATGAAGAAACCCTCCACCTGTGCGACGAAACATCCCCCTACGGGTTAACCGGATCCATTTTTGCGCAGGACCGCTGGGCCATTGTTAAAGCCGAGGATATTTTAACCAACGCCGCCGGGAATTTTTACATTAATGACAAACCTACCGGTGCGGTGGTCGGTCAACAACCCTTTGGCGGTTCCCGCGCCAGCGGTACCAACGATAAAGCCGGTAGTTACCTGAATCTGATTCGCTGGGTAACCCCGCGGACGATCAAGGAAAACTTTAATCCACCCAGGGATTATCGCTATCCGTTTATGGCCGAAGAATAAGCAGGTCTTTTTCTTTTGCAGTATTGCAGCCCATCCGGCCATCCGGGTGGGCTTTTTATTTCCGGGCAATCATGCCTTCTTTCCAAAATGCTTTGCTACTCTCCTTTCCCATCTCCGTTAGCACACCGAATTCAATTACCGGGATTCGCCCGAAACAAACGACAGAAAATTCTCCCGATGAATCACGCGGAAGGTGGCATCAGGATAGGCGGATGCCCAGGACGGTGGAATGCGCTTCCGAACGGGATTCCATTTAATCTCAAAGCCATGCAAATCCCCGTTTTGCTCTTCCACCAGATCCAGCTCTGCGCCGGTATATGTTCGCCAGAAATAATGGCGGGCATACTGGCCGTGATTGGACAAAAACTTCAATCGTTCACTGATAACAAAATTTTCCCATAAGCGTCCGGTGTCATCGCGGAAATCGGGCAGTTTAAAATTGTCAATTACCGCATTGCGCACCCCAACATCCCAGAAATAAATTTTATCCATTTTGGTTACTTCCTTACGCAGGTTCCGGCTAAATCCACCCAAACGGAATACCACAAAAGCTTTCTCCAGCAAATCAATATAGGCATTCACCGTTTCTTTTGTCATTTGCAATTGCTGGGCTAATTCGCGAATTGAAACCTGCGAACCGATTTGATATGCCAGCAGCCGAAGAAGCTGGTCCAAACGACGGGCATATTTAATGGAAGCGATTTCAAAGATGTCCTTATACAAATAGGCCGTGGTCAATTCCCGCAGATAATCAATCTTCTCCTTTTGATTTGGCAGCGAAAACAATTCCGGGTACATCCCGAACACCAGATATTCATCCAATCGCTGTAGAATCTCAAAATCCGAAAACAGGGATCGGAGTTCATCAACGGCAATGGGATACAAATGAAATGTTTTCGTTCTTCCGGTTAAAGGCTCGCGCACCCGATTGGCCAATTCAAAGGAAGAGGAACCAGAAGCAATAATTTTTAACTCCGGCATTCTTTCGTACAAAATCTTTAAATTAATGCCAATATCGGGGATGCGCTGTGCTTCATCAATAAACACAATATCATGGTTTGCCACCAGCAGTCGCATTTTATTGAAATCCCGGGAGGAAAGAATTTCCACATATGGGGTTTCGTCGGCATTAATGATCAACTGCCTGCCCGGCAGACGTTTTAGCAAGTGCATGATGAGGGTCGTTTTTCCGGTTTGGCGCGCGCCATACACAATAATGATTTTCCGTTTTGTACGAATTGTTTCTTCCAGTGCCGCTTCTATTGTTCTGGGGATATACATGGGTTTTGCGTTTTTATTTGAAAAATAGGCTGTTCTATTGCCAAAATCAACTCAATTCCCGTGAATTTGGCGAATGCACTCGCCGAATTCGCGCGAATTTGGAGAGTAAGCCCTGCGCCCCACATTTTATCTAAAACGGTACAAAAAGCTCGAACATGCCGG
>WGBF01000454.1 GCA_015494485.1 bacterium
AAAACCCTGGTTCAGGGTGAAGTGGAAGCGGGTGCTCATTCGGTAGAGTGGGACGGGCGGAACCAACGCGGCGAACGGGTGAGCAGTGGAATTTATTTTTATCGCATTGAAGCCGGTTCGTTTACCAAAACCATGAAAATGATTTTAGCAAAATAGACAGGAGTAATCATGAAACGGTGGATGATTGTTGTTTTAGGCGTCACATTAATGCTCTGGGGAGGATGTGGTAAAGGCAGTACCAATCCCGATGACGGAACAGAGGAACCTCCCAAGGATGTGAGAGCTGAGGTGCAACAATTAATTAACGACGGTTGGGCAGCGTTTGAGTCCGGTGACTTTGAAACGGCTGTCACAACTTTTACCGACGCCATTGTAAAGGAAAACGGCAAGTACGATACCCTCCGGGCCGAAGCGCTAAGTGGTCGGGGATGGTCGCGGATTTATTTGTCTGAGCTTCAGAAAGCGCGCAACGATTTTGACGGTGGCAATCGGCTTAAGACCACTCAGCAGGTTAAAAATGATATTAAAGCAGGCTTTGGGGTGGTATTTAATGCCCTGAATATGTACAGCAGTTGTGCGTCCATTCTGGAGGGGCTGTTGAATGCTGCCCCGGATTATCAGTTCCAGCATCGCCCGGCGGTAACAGCATTTCGCCTGCGATTAATGGCAGCCCAGAGTTACTACGCGCTGGGGAATTTCGTTAAGGTTGCCAGTCACCTGGATGTGCTGGATCCTGACAACGCCCCGCACGATTCCAACGACCCCGAAGCCCTGTTGCGTGCCCTTGAACAGTTGCAGGGAAATTAACGGGTAGCGGCGGGGGAATATCCTGCTAATTCTCCCGGTCAATGAAAATTGGTCATGTTGGATTTTGAACGGACGCCCGCTGGCCGGTTCAGCGTGCCGGTGGGCTGCCCGGTGCAGCTTTTCCGAATGGGAAAAAATCCCGCGGTGCAAATCCCTATTGTCGTTTTCCCCGGCAGGTTTATTTAAATGCCGGATTTTCTTCCCTGGGGGGAATTTTGCTCATGGCCCGTTCGCTAAGGGCTACAATGGTCAGGGATGGATTCACACCCGGATTGGCGGAAATCATGGATCCGTCGCACACGTACATATTCTGATAGCCGAATACCCGGTTGTCTTTGTCGATTACCCCTTCGTTGGGGTTGCGGCCCATCACCGCCCCACCCAGAATGTGCGCCGTGGTGGGAATGCCCAGAATGGTTTCTGTAATCAAGGAAGTGGGTTTCCCGTTCACAATTCGCGCAAAGTGTTCCGCCAGCGTTTTGGCCTCCGGAATAAACGACGTGGGGGCTTTCCCTTTTTCGATGTGGCTCTGCATAAACCCCAGTTTGTTACGGGTGAGATGGAGGGTGCTGTCCAGCGTTTGCATAAACAGCAAAATCTGGGTGCGTTTGGCCCAGTTGTCCACAAAGTAAGCGCGTAAATTCTGAATAGGATGGCGCACGTAATCCCACAAAACCCCTGCCAGTCGCTGAAAGAGGTTGTCGCCGTACACCAGGGGCGACATGAATACCCGCCAGAATCCCGACCCTTCGGGATACCGTACCGGCTCCAGATGGCTGTGTTCATCGGTATTTAAAATGGATCCGATGGCCACGCCTTTGGAAAAATCTTTGGTGCGGTCAAAGGTGGTTACCCCGATCAGGCTTTCGGAATTGGTGCGCACGTGGTGTCCCACCAGGGGAGACAGACGCGGCAGGTGAGTTCGCCGTAATTTTAGCAACAGGGGCACCGTTCCCACCACACCACCGGCAAATACCACCCCTTTGGCGGTAACGCTGCCTTTTTTGTACGGCCGGGTCGTTCCCCGCCATTCAATCCGATACCCGCTTTTGCCTTCGCCCCCATCCAGCGGAATAACCGCCCGCACTTTGGATTCCGCCTGAATAACGGCGCCTTCCTGCTGAGCCAGATACAGGTAATTTTTGTCCAGGGTGTTTTTGGCATTGTGCCGGCATCCCAGCATGCACCCCCCGCAAAAAATGCACCCCGTACGGG
>WGBF01000455.1 GCA_015494485.1 bacterium
ACAGGGCTATTTTAGCGTGCTGGCTCTGGCAAAAGCACTGGCTGCTCATGCCGTGGGCCGTGAGGTGGAAGTGGCCGTGCTGGCCAGCTTTGCTCTGGACGCCCCTGAAAGCGAAACGGTAATTCCGTACCAGCGCATGCTGGATGCCCTGTTGCGGGTTATTCCTCAGGAAATCCCCGGTGTGCGGTGTCGGTTGTTGGATGTGGTGATGCCCCAATCCAATGGCAATACCCTGAATCACCTGGCGCGAAATATTCTGGGGGAACTGGTGTTCAACCCCATCACTGCCCCCATTGCCCTGCGTGAAGGGTTCTATTGGGAGCAGGTGTTTGAGCCGTATCCGTTACAGAGCGCCGATTCCGCCCCGCTGGTGCTTCGGGAACATGGGGTGTATTTAATTACCGGCGGTCTGGGAAATATTGGGCGGACCATTGCGCGGTATCTGGTTGAAACAGTGAAAGCGCAGGTCGTATTGCTGGGGCGTCGGCCTTTCCCGGAACGGGAAGCCTGGGAGAATTGGCTCAAAGAGCACCCGGCGGATGACCCGGTGGTGCAAACCATTCACCAGTTGCTGGAACTGGAAGCCCAGGGCGGAAAGGTGTTTACCTTCACCGCCAATGTGGCAGACCGCCAGCAAATGCAACGGGTTATTTCCACGATACAGGAAAAAATCGGTGCCCTGAACGGGGTATTTCATGCTGCCGGCGTTGTGGGCAATCAGGCATTTGTCCCCCTGACGGAATTGAATCCGGACGTGTGCCAGCAGCAATTTGAAGCCAAAGTGGATGGTGTGCAGGTACTGGAAGAGGTTCTCCGGGAGGTGGATCCGGATTTTGTTGTGCTGCAGTCGTCCCTTTCGGCTGTTCTGGGTGGGCTGGGATTTGGCGCTTATGCCGCAGCCAATGCCTTTATGGACGGATTTGTGTATGCCGCCAACCGGGATAATCACGAGCTGCGCTGGCGGTCTATCAACTGGGAAGGGTGGCATTTCCCGGAAACGGTGGAAACCAGCGCTTCCGGTTTGGGCCGGGATGTGATGGAGCTGGCGCTATCCCCGGAAGAGGGGCGGGAAGCGCTGCACCGCATTTTGTGGCATCACACCATTCCTCAGGTGGTAGTGAGCACCGGCGACCTGCAGAAGCGGTTTGACGAATGGGTTGCCCGCCAGGAATCCGAACGTGAGGCTTCTGCCGCACCCGCCGGTGGAAAATATTCGCGACCCAACTTGACTACTCCCTTTGTGGCCCCCCGCAACGACCTGGAAAAAGAAATTGCTGCGGTATGGGAAGAATTATTGGGCATTGAGGGGATTGGTGTGTACGATGATTTCTTTGATCTGGGTGGAAATTCCCTCTCCGGAACGCAGTTGTTATCCCGGTTGCGGGAAAAATTTAAAGCGGAGCTGCCCTTAAAAGATTTGTTTGAAAATCCCACCATTGCCGGGGTGGCGGAAATGCTGGAAAAAGAAAAACAGGGGGCCAGTCAGGCGGATAAGCTGGCTTCATTACTGGAAAAGGTGGAAAAATTAAGCGACGAGGAAGCCAAAAAACTGCTGGAAAAAAAAGAAGGTAAAGACGAATGAGCATCTCCCTGGAAAACTGGGTTACCCTTTCCTCCGAAAAACGGGCCCTGTTAAAACAATTGTTAAAAGAAGAAGGGCTGGATTTTAATGCAATTCCAATCGTGGCGCAACCGCGTAACCGGAAAGCGTACCCGCTTTCCTACAGCCAGCAACGCCTGTGGCTGTTGGAGCAATTGGAACCGGGGAGTCCGCTGTACAATATTCCGTTTGCCTTAAAATTGAAAGGGGATCTCAATATTCCCGCGCTGGAAAAAAGTTTGAACGCCATTATTCAGCGTCACGAAATTTTGCGTACCGTGTTCCGGGATAACCTGGGGACACCGGAGCAAATTATTTTGCCGGAATTAACGGTTCCCCTGAAGATTGAGGATATCCGTCACCTGGATACCGCCGCGCAGGAAACAGAGGTGAATCGCATTGGGCGGATGGAAGCCACCACGCCCTTTAATCTCTCCGAAGGCCCATTAATTCGCTACCGGTTGCTGCAACTGGGGGATGATGAATTTGTCTTTTTCATTACCATGCACCACATTGTCTCCGATGGTTGGTCCACCGGTATTC
>WGBF01000456.1 GCA_015494485.1 bacterium
GGATACTTCGCATCCGACAATTTCTTCTTCAAAATAAATACTTTTCTCTGCAAAAAATTTCTGAAACCGTGCGGAATAAACATAAATATTGTTTCCGGCAATGATTTTTCCCTTTCCATCCCCCATCACTCCACCAAGCACAATGACATTCCCCTTGGCTTTAATATAGGCGTCTTCCACCACCCCCTGAACCCACACGTCTTTCTCCGAGATAATGCGCGCACCGAACCGCACATCATTCAGCACCACGACGGGCTGCGGTGTACGCAATTCCCCCACCCGGGGATCGGCCTGTTCCAGAACAATTGCCGGTTCCACATCAATTGTTTTATCATTTTCCAACCGAATAAACCCATCGGTTGCCGCTTTCAACCCGGGAATGGTCTTATCGTAAACTACATTTTTTCCGAGTTTAACCTTCTTTGGCGTAAAGGGTTTTACCGGTATTTCTTCCCCAAATATATTTTTCCCGGGTTTGGAAGGTTTACCGGGAACGTAGCGGGCAATTAAATCACCCTCCCGCACAAAACCGACCAATCCTTCTTCCCGCAAATTAATGGGTGTTTTTTCCTCTATTGGAGGTGGATAATTCTTCTTGTACCGAATAACAAATTCCACATTGCTATCGCGTCCCGGAAACGGGGGAGTACCTTTCGCAACGGGTAATTTTAAATGAGGGTTTTGTTCTTTTAGCAAGCGCTTAATGCTTTCCAGAACAAAGCCATAACGGATGTTATTGCGGGCCAGAAACTGCCTTAATTCAACAGCAAGTTGGTTGGGTGGTTTTGAAAAGTCTTTAATAACCACAAACGCCGTAAGCTTATCGGGAGAAATTTCAATATCAAAAAGATCTTCACGTATTTTACTCTTGTTTTTCAGCATTACTTTTTTTCCTTACATAAGCGGGGACTTCCAGTACAAAACTGTTCCCTTCGTGAATATCCCGGGCAAGGTAAATATCACCGCCATGGGCTTGCATCGCCATTTTGCAAAAAATCAATCCCAGCCCGCGGGCGGGTTTAAAACCTTCCTGTTTTAATTCGGTTTGGGCATATTTCTGAAAAATCTTTTCTTTAAATTTATCCGGGATGGGCCGTCCATCATGGGATACTTTGATTTCAAGCCGGTCATCCAGGGGGGCGGTTTCTACCAGAACAGTCATGTACTCCGGCGTGTTTTTAAATACAAAATGGAATAAATTATCCAGAACCCGCTCGAAAATATCCTTATCCACATACGCTGGTGGAAGTTCCTTGCCTAATTTAAGCTGCACAATTTTGTTCTCATGTTCGGGCACATCCTGAAAATAGGCGATGATTTGCTGAATTAACGCGTTGACATCCACGGGCACCGGCTCCAGTTCCATTGTTTTTTGTTCCAGCCGGCTGATATCCAGCAAATTCAACACCATCCGCAACAAGCTTCGGCTGCTCCGCTCAATCCGTTTGGTGTATTTCTCATCAAAATCCGCATTCCCTTTTTGCATGTGCATCATTTGCAAATTTCCCTGAATAATAAACAGGGGATTCTTCATATCATGGACAATCAGGTTGGTCAATTCTTTTTTAAGTTGATCTTCCCGCATGAGCTGGCGCTGCTTTTTCTCCAATTCCTGATTCTTCCGAATCAATTCATCGTGATAAAACTTCAACCGCAGCAGGGATTTAACGCGGGCTAATAATTCCACACTGTCAAAGGGTTTGGAGATAAAATCATCCGCACCCGCCTCCAGCGCCCGAATTTTATCCTTTAGTTCTTTGAGCGCGGTAATCATGATAATGGGGATGTGAAAGGTGCGCTCATTTTTCTTTAACCGTTCGCACACTTCATACCCGTCCAGACCGGGGAGCATAATATCCAGCAGTATGATATCCGGTGCGTGATTTTCTACCATTTCAATGGCTTGATACCCATCGGAGGCAGTAATAACCTTGTAACCCGCTGGCTCCAGAAAGTAAACCAGCAAATCAATACTTTCCTGATTGTCTTCTACAATTAAAACGGTTGCTTGTTTGTTTAGCGGTGGTAATGCCATTAAAATACCCCGGTGATGTTTAATTTAATTTCCCGGAAATAATCCCATAACCCCTGGAAGTCAGAGAGGCGTGGATTGGGCCGTATATGAACAGTATTGAATTTTGTAGTTTTCTCCAACTTTTTCCGTAATAACGTATAGTCATTCTCGACCCGTTTCATTAAAGCTTTATCTGAACTTCCAAATTCCACTTGCAGTGAATGTTCCGTTATTTCTACCCGAAAATTCAACCGCCGCCTCTTCTGCAATGAAATGCTAAATTGAACAATGTATTTCGATTTCCGGTTTGTTTGAAGCCGTTGCACAAATAAAAACTGATCGTTGCCCATCCATTGAACCGGAATGATCGCCCATTGCCCGTTTTTCAGCCGATCCCATTGTTTTTGAAGGAAACGGAATTTAAGCATTTCTATGGGTGAAAAGGAATAATTTTGCTCTTTTGCGAATATTTTTTGCCGAATCACTGCAAGCAGCATTTCCGGCCCGCTTTTTAATCCGGGATGAACGGAGTGGCTTGCTGCCAACTCCCCCAGCAAACC
>WGBF01000457.1 GCA_015494485.1 bacterium
AGACATGCGAAATCTCCTGAATAGTGTTATTTGAAATATAATGAAGGAAGGGATTTGGGTTCAAGGAAGGACTTTTTTTGAGGAGAGATTCATATTTCATAATAGGTTAGTTCTGTTGTTGCAAAATTGCGTATTGTCGTTTATATATTTTAGTTTATCTGGAATATGTTGCAATGGGACAATCCCTCAGGAAGGTCGTATCTGGATTTTTGTGCTAATATAGTATAAGGTTTTAGCAAATTTTGTGTAGAATATTGCTGAAAAAAAATACCATTTTACAGCTTCAAAAAACGGCGCATTGCGGAATGATTTTTTCATACATTGTTAACTAAGGAGGTCGTTATGAGGTCTGTGTTGAAGTATGTAGTTTTTTTCAATCTCATTCTCATTTTCTCCCTTTTTGCTCAGGGAGAACTTGTTATCAAAGGGCAGGTTACTGATGAAAATGGTGAACCGTTACCTGCCGCCAATATTCTGGTAAAGGGGACAGAGTACGGTACCATTACGGATGATGATGGGGCGTACATTTTATCCATCCCTTCCCCGAAGGGCGAAATTGTGGTGGAAGCATATTACATCGGTTACCAGACCGGGCGGCAGACGGTGAGCCAGACGACAGGTACGGTAACGGTGAATTTTGTTCTCAAGCTGGATGCTGTGCAGGGGGATGAAATTGTGGTTACGGGTACCTCAATTGCTACCTCGCGGAAACAGTTGGGGAATGCTGTTGCTACCGTTGATGTGACCGAAATTCGCGAAAGCGGTGCCCGTTCACTGGACCAGGCCCTTTCCGGGAAAATCCCCGGTGCATTTGTACAGCAAAACTCCGGTAATCCCGCCGGGGGTATTTCGGTGCTTTTACGTGGAACCGGGACGGTTTTGGGTTCTGCGGACCCGTTGTACATTGTGGATGGTGTGATTGTAAACAATGATTCGCCGGTATTATTGTTACTGGGTGGTTATGCCCAAAACCGTCTGGTGGATATCAATCCGGAAGATATTGAACGCATTGAAGTGGTCAAGGGCGCAGCGGCTGCTGCACTGTACGGTTCCCGGGCGAACAACGGTGTGGTTCAAATTTTTACCAAACGGGGCCGTCAGGGGCGTCCGCGGATCACCTATTCTTCCCGGTTGATGTTTAACAGCCTGCGGAAAAAATTCCCGGTAAATATGTATCCCTATAAAATGCAGGGCGATTCCCTGGTTCCGGTTCAGCGCTATGATTGGCAGGATTGGATTTTTGACACCGGCATGGGCAACGAACAATACCTCTCCGTTGCCGGTGGAACGCCCACAACCAGCTATTTTGCATCCGGGAGCTATTTCTCCAATGAAGGGATTATTAAAAATTCTTCCTTTAAACGCGCATCTGCCCGTATTCGTGTAGACCAGGTGTTAAATAGCTGGGCCAACTTAACCGTTTCGGGGAATTACATTTACTCCTGGAGTCATGAAATTCCCAATGGCGGGCTGGCGTCAAATTACGGGGCATTAACCGGATTTATTTTTGGCCCCAATACCATTGATATCCGACCGGATCCGGTGACCGGTAAATATCCGAAACCCATTCTGGCCAATCCGCTGGAAGTCATCGACAAGTTTGATTTCAATCAGCGCATAAACCGATTCATCGGTAGCGCAAAGTTAATTTTAACGCCTTTTCAGGGATGGAGCTTTGATTACACCCTGGGTATCGATACCTACGACCAGGATGCGACGGCGTTTATCCCCATTGGCACCACGGCACCCGGTTTGGCCAATGGATTTAGCCGCCATGCCAAATATGACGTGTTGCAATTGAACAACGATGTTAACCTGCGGTACCAAACCCGCATTGCCAATGCAGTGGAATCCTCCACGTTAATTGGTGGGACACTGCAGTACGAACGTCGGCAATCCCTGGCGGCAGAAGCCAAGGACTTAAGTCCCGTTGTGGAAATTGTACCGGGTGGTGCCACGCAGGCCATTGGCGAAAGCCGCAGCGAACGCGTCATTTACGGGTTCTTTGCCCAGCAGACCTTTGGTTTCCGGAATCGCTTGTTTGCGACGATTGCCGGCCGTCTGGATGCCTCTTCGGTTTTCGGGGAAAAGGAACGGTGGCAATTTTATCCCAAGGCCAGTTTCTCCTACGTCCTTTCCGAAGAGAATTTCTGGAAAAACAGCGCAGCGGGGAACTACGTACCGTTCCTGAAGTTGCGGGCGTCGTTGGGTGAAAGTGGTGGCTTAACCGCAATTGGCCCGTATGACCGCTTCACCAAATACGTGCCCGTTTCTTACGATAACAAATCGGGGTTAATCCCCAGTACCCAGTTGGGTGGAGAAGATATTCGTCCGGAACGGCAACGGGAATTGGAACTGGGTGTGGATTTGGGCTTCTGGCAAAATCGCGTGGGTGTGGAATTCACTTATTATGACCAGAACACCACGGACCTGTTGTTATTCCGCACCATTGCTCCGTCTACCGGATTTACCCGCAAATTGCAGAATGTGGGTACCCTTAAAAACAAAGGGATTGAATTGTTAATCCGGGCGATTCCCGTGGACAATCCCAAAGTTCGCTGGACTACCTACCTCACCTACGCCCGGAATCGCAATGAAGTGAATGGTATTGAAGAAGGAATTCTGCGGTTCTCCAGTGGATGGGGTCTGGTTGCCGCAGCCAATGGCTATCCGTTACCGGTTCTGTACGGAACGAAATATGAACGCAATGCCGATGGCTCCATTAAACTGGATGCAGATGGGCTGCCCATTCGTGCAGCAGAACGTGGGATCATTGGTGACCCCAATCCCGATTGGACCGGTTCCTGGGTTAATGAATTTCGAATCATGAAAAACTGGAGTCTCCGCATGCAGCTGGATGCAGTGTGGGGACAGGATGTGCTGAATTTTACCCGGCGACTGGGCTCTCTGTTTGTGTTCGGAACATCCAAAGATTACGAAAAAGAATTGCGCGGCGAATTACCGAAAGGCTACACCCGTCGGGTGTTTGGTATTTTCGAACACTGGGTTGAAGATGGTTCGTTTGTGAAATTGCGTGAATTATCCCTCAGCTATACCTGGTATCCCAAGTTCTCTTCAGTGAAAAGCGTGCGGTTTAGCTTAATTGGGCGGAATTTGTTCTCCTGGGATAATTATTCCGGCTATGATCCGGAAGTGAACGTTGGTGGTCAACGGACGGTTGTGCGTGGATTTGACTTTGTGGAAGTACCGATACCCCGCACTGTTCAATTTGGCATAACATTGAACTTATAAGCTGGGAGGGATACCATGGTAAAGCACTCAAACGTACAACATGAACATTTGGAGGGATTGACAATGAATCTCAGCAAGAATTTCAGGTATATATCCACATTTTTAGCGGTTTTGCTTTTAGTTCTGTTTAGCAGTTGTAGTCTGGATGTAACGGATCCCAACAGCGCCAGTGAAGAGTCCGTGCTCAATACGCCGGAAGGTATTACGGCACTGGCGGTGGGCATTCAGCAAAATTACGCCATGAACGTGTTCCATCGGCAGGTGTTTGCCACGGCCGTTACGGCTCGGGAAATGGCGGTAAATAATACATTTGCCAATCTGGTTGAGCTGGAACTGGGCGGACAGGATTTAAGCGGTGACAATGAAAGCCTGATTGGGTGGTGGAGCAATGCGTATAAAGTGATCGGAATGGCTGAAGATCTGATTGAAAATACCCCCAATGTGAAGATGGACCCCGGAACCAAAAGCGGTATTATTGCTCTTGCAAAGTTAATTAAGGCGATGACATTGGGTGGCCTGGCAACCGGTTGGGAAAAATTGCCGGTAACCACCCAAACGGATGGTAAGGCTCCGTTTAAGACCCGTGAAGAAGCATTGCAGACCGCAATTCAATTGTTGGAAGAAGCAAAAAGTGAGATTGCGGCTACCCCGCCTTCTTCCGAATTTAATTCGAAAATTCTGAATCAGGGACTGGACCTGGCCAATACCATTAACGCTTACCTGGCCCGTTTCCGGCTGTTTGTCGGGGACTACAGCGGTGCCATTCAAGCGGCGCAGTCCGTCGATCTGTCCGTTGCTTCCATGTTCGTGTACGATGACCTCAATCAAAATCCGTTCTGGAATAATACCCATGTTACCACCAATTATGCACCCCGGGACTTTTTCGGTGTTACGTATCCGGATGCAGACACAACGGATGCGCGGTTAACCTTCTTTATGAGCCCGGCGGATGCGCAATCCAATCCCCACGGGTACCCCATTGAAAACTGGAATTCCCCCTTCTATGCCTCTGCCACCGCATCTGTCCCGGTGTATGTGCCCGGAGAGATGCATCTGATTATGGCCGAAGCCTACTTAAATCAGGGGAATATTACCGAAGCCATCAATCACATTAATGCTGTTCGCACCAAACAGCCGCAGGATGACCCGCTGGGAATCGGTGCAAATCTGGCGCCGTATTCGGGTGCTGCAACCGCCGATGCGGTAAAAGAGGAAATTTTCCGTCAGCGGGCAGCGGAATTGTTCGGGCAGGGGCTGCGTCTGGAAGATAGTCGCCGACTGGGGCAACCGGGACCAGATCCCAATGATCCGGATAAACGCAACCGGAACTTCTATCCGTATCCGTCCAACGAACGGCAGAATAATCCCAATACGCCACCGGATCCGGCGATTTAACGTAAACTTTTTCAACGAAATGGCGCTCCTCAGTTATTCCGGGGAGCGCTTTTTCGTTTCATTTATGGATGAGGAGACAACCCGTGAGTGAACCTGAACTCCTGAAAAAACGGTTACTATCCCTGGATGCTTTTCGGGGAATTACAATTGCCGGAATGATTTTGGTGAATAACCCCGGCAGCTGGTCTCATGTGTATCCGCCGTTGCTTCATGCGGAGTGGAACGGCTGGACGCCAACAGATCTTATTTTTCCGTTCTTTCTGTTTATTATGGGGGTAGCTGTTCCCTACGCGCTAACCAAATATCTGGATGGACGCAGCAAGCAATATATTTACTGGAAAATCATTCGGCGCACGATTATTTTGTTTGCCCTGGGGCTTTTTCTGGCCGGCTTTCCCCGGTATGACTTATCCACTATTCGTATTCCCGGCGTGCTGCAACGGATTGCGGTGGTGTACTTCTTTTCGGCGATGATATTCCTTCATACCCGATGGCGCACGCAGGCCATTATTGCCATCGGGCTGTTAATTCTGTATTGGGCTCTGATGATGTTGGTACCGGTTCCCGGCTACGGTGCGGGAAATTTAACCCCGGAAGGGAACCTGGCAGCCTACATTGACCGGGCACTACTTGGGGGGCATTTGTGGAAGAAGGTGTGGGACCCCGAAGGAATTTTGAGTACCATCCCCGCCATTTCCACAGGATTGGCGGGCGTTTTAACCGGACACTGGCTTCGGTCCGGGCGGGATCGTCGGGAAATTGCCGGCTGGATGTTTGTTGCCGGCTGGCTGGCTATTATTGCAGGATTGTTCTGGGGAATTATGTTCCCCATTAATAAAAATCTGTGGACCAGCTCCTACGTCGTCTTTACCGCCGGCGCAGCATTGCAGTTTTTGGGAGTCAGTTACTGGCTTATTGATGTGGCCGGTTACCGGTCCTGGGCCAAACCCGCCATTGTATATGGGGTGAATGCTCTGGCGGTTTTTGTCCTGTCCGGCCTTCTGGCACGGATATTAAT
>WGBF01000458.1 GCA_015494485.1 bacterium
GCGATTTCTACATCCTCCCGGCTTCCGATGATTAACGGTGTCTGTTGATTGATGTCCTCCGGCTGAATATCCATAATGCGCCGGTATCCATCGCTGGCTTTTCCACCAGCCTGTTCCACAATAAATGCCATGGGATTGGCTTCATACATCAACCGCAGTTTCCCCCGGGGGGCTTTGGAACTGGCAGGATACAAAAACACACCGCCCTTCAGCAAATTCCGGTGGAAATCCGCCACCAGGGAGCCAATGTAGCGGCTGTTCATGGGGCCACCGTCAGTTTTGGAATTCTTGGCCCAGCGGACGTAATTCCGAACCCCTTCATCCCAATAATCATAATAGCTTTCATTGATGGAGTAAATCTTCCCTTTGCTGGGGATCTTAATTTTTTCATGGGACAACACAAACTCCCCGTAACTGGGGTCCAGGGTAAACCCATACACGCCGGTACCGGTGGTATACACCAGCATGGTACTGGAACCGTAAATAACATACCCGGCACACACCTGACTGTAACCGGGTTGCATTAAGTCTTCAATTTTCCCGGGTCCGTCACCGGGGCTCACCCGCCGGTAAATGCTAAAAATGGTACCAATACTTACATTGACATCAATATTGGAGGATCCATCCAGAGGGTCAAACAGGCACACGTATTTTCCGGTGGGGTAATCTTCAGGGATGGGAATCAAACCGCCGGATTCTTCGGACGCCATGGCACACAGTTTTCCGCCGTACGCCAGGGAGCGAATCATGATATCGTTGGCAAAAACATCCAATTTGGCCTGCTCCTCACCAAACACATTCTTGGTACCGGCAGCACCCAACACATCCACCAATCCGGCTTTGTTCACATGATATGAAATGATTTTAGCTGCCAGCGCAATATCGGTTAACAACGCGGTAAATGCACCGGTGGCATGGGGATACAAACGTTCCTGTTCAATAATATGGCGATTTAAGGTCATCACCGAATTGCTCATTACAATACCCTCCTGTTAATAGGTTAAATATGGTGTTTTATTGAAGCAATCAACGCAGCAACGCAATGTGTGGTTAGCGGACCTGATTTCCATAATCCCATCGTCGCAAATTTTGGCAATGGCTTAACCCATTTTTTTCTTTTCCGTGATGTGCAAAGGGGGAAAACCAATTGCTTTCCGGGGAACGGTTCCGCCTACGCCTTTACCACCTCATTTTCGGGGAAAACATTTCGCGCTACACGCTCGTTCACTCCCTCAATTCCCAGAATAGCTTATTTGACCATCAAAACCGGCACCGGCGATTTGCGCATCACCTGCACGGTGGTACTGCCCAGTATGGCTTCCCGAATGCGGGAGTGTCCATAAGAGCCCATGGCAATCACATCCGCGTTTCTTTCGCGGGCGGTCCCCACAATTGTTTCCGCCGTATCCCCACTTTTTAATAACGCTTGCATTTCAGGAATATTGTAACTCTGCAGGTAGGCCGTCGCTTCGTTGAGCACCGTCTGTCCTTCTTCCGCATCATCATGAACCGTAAGCACAACCAGGGGTGTTTGAAACTTTTCCGCCCAGAATCCGGCCCAGGGCAATGCCCGATTGGAATTTTCACTGCCATCATATGCCAGCATAATTTTTTGAATGGGGCGGTATTCCTTATGCACCACAAAAATGGGTTTAATGGAAAGCCGGCTCACGGACTCAAACGTGGCCCCCAGCATCTTGTCGCTCCACTTTTCAAATTCACCGCGGGAACCCATCACCAGCAGGTCAGCCACTTTGACCTTTTCACAAATTACTTCCACAGGAGACCCGCTTTCCTTTTCCAGGGAGAATTTCACCCCTTCGGCTTTCAGCATCTCCCCTGCGCGCTGCAGCACTTTATCCGCTTTTTCTTCCAGAATTTTCTGGGATTCTTCCTGAAAGGTGGTGGATGGTAACACCGGTGCAAATCCCTCTACACCAATGGCAACGGCCCATTCAAAAAAGCGCACGTCCACAACCGTTAACACCCGTAAATGGGCGTCAAATGCCTTTGCCAGTGCCACGCCATATTTGAGGACAAACTCCGTGTACGCAGAGCCATCAACGGCCAGAAGGATGGACTTTACCATAATTTCCCCTTCTATTTTCAATAAGGTTTAAATGATTTTAATAAACGCGCAAACAGTTGGCAAGAAATGAAAAAATATACGCTCAATTTTTCCACAGGAATGACTTTCGCCTCTTCACGTCTTCTTCGCGAATTCCTTGAAGCGCCTGCGGTCACACTGCCCCGTATTTTCCAAAAACCGTTCGCTATTTCAAAACACGGCAATTATCATTATCTTTTATATTAGGTACGTATTGCAAAGGAGATTCGTTCATGCATCGCATCATATTTGTCTTGCTATTCAGTTTACAACTGGTCGTAACAGGTCATGCACAGGTTATTTTTCCTCGGACACCGGCCCCCTCACCGGATGGGAAAACTATTGTATTTTCTTTCCAGGGGGATTTGTGGAAGGTTGCTTCTGATGGCGGAGAAGCCGTGCGGCTGACCGCCCATCCCGCATACGATTACTTACCGGCCTGGTCTCCCGACGGAAAACGGCTGGCATTTTCATCCGATCGGTACGGAAACGAAGACGTGTTTGTGCTGGATTTTGAAACGCGCCAGGTTACACAACTGACC
>WGBF01000459.1 GCA_015494485.1 bacterium
CGGGTTGCGGAAACTCGCAAAGTGCAAGGATCCGCCCATTTTTAAAGGATGCAGTAGCATCCACAATGGTTTGCAGATGAGCCCCATCCGACGTAATGGTCAGGTGCGGTTCCCCAAGGGATACCCGGGGTGGTGCGGACTTTTGGGCTTGAATAGTAAAATGGGATGCAGCCTTCCGCTTGCGGGAATGCGATGTGAGAAGGCGAATACCGCTCTTTTTGGGGCGCCACACCTTAACGGTTGAATCTCCCCCGGAGGCGTACACCACAACATCCCGCCGATTTCCTTCAACCTGAATAGCGTAGCGCGTATCCAGGGGCAGGGGGTCGGCTTCCAGCGCTGCAGGCAGTATTTCCAGAACCACAATTTCGTTCCCTTCCAGCGTGAGAGCAAATAGGTGGGACGTACTGCCCTGGAGGAGGTGATTCAAACGGTACGGATACACAATTTTTACCAGCAATTGCGCATCCCGCCATTGCTCGGGAATCCATTGGTCGACCGGCAGTGCGATTTTTTGCGGAAAAATATCCGGGTTGCGCAGCGTAACCAGCAACCGTTTCGGGCTGGAATGGAGATAGCCGTAGATTTCACCAGCAGCCGGGTTACCCAGCACAAACCGGGTGTGTTTCAGTACCTTCTGGTTGGCATACGCCCAGCGAATGGTTTGTGCCAGGTTGTCCCATTCTTCACGTGACAAAATAGATGGGGTGATGTACAGCTCCCACATCATAACGCCGCGGGAAAAATAAATTACGGCATTGTTGGTAAAATCCCGGAGCGTTTCGTTTTTACCTCCCAAATAGTTTAAGCGCCCCTTGATGATGCCGTGAGTCATTAACCCGGAAAAGGGAAACTGGTAATGGGAGACGAGGAAATTGTCATGTAACACCTGGTCGCGGTAGGTGATGGCTTTATCCCGTTCGCTAAACAGGGGCAGGGATTGGGTGTACGCGTAGTCAGCGCCGGTCATCCACACGCAATCCGCGTATTGCAGCCACCAGGGACTGAGCCAGGTGCCGACGGTAACATCAATAAATACGGTGGGGTCTTGTTGCCGCATGGCCTTCATTAACTGAATAAAATGTTCCACGGCCTGTTCCTGGGAATATAAACCGGGTAAATGCCCATGGTTGGTGGCATTACAGCGCGTAAGCAGCCCATCCAGTTTAAAAAACTTTACTCCAAATTCCCGTTGATACCTCAGCAGTTTTTCTTTAAAGCATTTGTAGTAATTCGTGGCAGCAATGCACAGGAAATCGCCGCTGGTTTCCAGACCATGCTGTTTCGCCCAGTTCACCCGAATCTGCCGTCGCTTTCCGTACCCTCCCCAGGGGGATGCCCACAAGCCCAGATGGGAATGGATTTTGGACAACTTTTGTTGAACCAGCGAAAATTCCTGCGGGAATTGTTCCCGGTTAATATCCCAGCAGCTTTGAAAATTATCCCATCCGTCGTCCAGCACAAAAGCATCCAGTCGTAATCCGTACGGTTTCAGCATGTATTGGTCAAATTCCTGAATGGTTTGGGCGCAATTTTCATCGGTAAGGCGTCGGATATCGTACCAGCTATTGTAAAGTAGAAATGGCCGGGTAGGTTGGGCTTTAATGCGTTCAATATAATTAAGGAAGGTTTCCTGCACCCGTCCTTTCGGTGCAGCGCCGGCAATAGCCGGGTGACTGCGGTATGATTCTCCGTGCTGCAGGGATTTGCCCACGATGCGTTTAAGGGAAAGGGTGCCGGAATTCAGCATATTGTAAGCAGTGGGATAAGCCACTCCCAGATAAAAATTGCGAATGTACACCGGTTGGCCAAATCCCTGGTGGGTGGCGGGAGAAGAAACCGCTCCCCGTTCCACCTCAATAAAGTCAATCAATATAGGATATCCACTCTGGTTCGTGATTTGAACATCTTTGTATATTTCCGGATGACCTTTCCGGGTGTAATACCGCACCACGACCGGAAACCTTTGCGGATTGTTCAGCTCTATTCGGTAGCCGGATGTATCGCCGCTTTGAAAAGGCTGAATATTTTGGATCGTGAAATCCCGA
>WGBF01000460.1 GCA_015494485.1 bacterium
CGCGTAAACCGTTTGCGCCCGGCAACCACTACAAATTCACCACTGAGGCGGCGCGGTTTGATCCGCAGATTGCCAAAAACAAGCTGGATGATGTGATTGTAGTTCCCAATCCCTACGTGGCATATAGTGCTTCGGAATTGGCGGGTGTTCGTACCGGTGTGCGGGATGATAGGCGCCTGGAATTCCGGAATTTGCCACCGAAATGTACCATTCGGATTTACACCATTACCGGCGAGTTGATTGCGACCATTGAAAAAGATGATACCAAGAATTATGCCACCTGGAATATGCTGACGTTTGAGGCCCAGGAAATTGCCTATGGGGTGTACATTTACCATATCGACGCCCCTGGAATTGGTACGAAAATAGGCCGCTTTGCGGTAATTAAGTAAGACTGTTAAAAAGAATAAACGCAGGATTAGTGATGAAAAGAAATCGAATATTCCCTGTTATCGTGATGATGGTGCTTTTGTGGGGAGGCCGTTTCGGACTCCACGCACAAACGCAGCCGAATTTGGCCGATGTGGATCGCGTAGGCACAACCGCGGCGCAGTTTCTTAAAATACCGGCTGGTGCCCGTGCAATTGGTCTTGGGGGTGCGTATAGCGCCCTTGCAACGGATATCAGTGCCGTTTATTGGAATCCCGCCGGTATTGCCCGGATTGGTGGAAACGGTGAAAGCATCTTCAACCATGCCAACTGGCTGGCAGATACCAAATACGATTTTGCCGCTTTTTCGGTAAATCTGGGGTTAATGGGGTCAGTTGCTGCCCACATCATTTCCTTTAGTGTGCCGGAAGATGTGGTGCGGACTATTGAGCATCCTGATGGTACCGGGGAAGTCTGGCGGGCCAATATGATTGCCATTGGAGTTACCTACGCCCGAAATTTAACCGATCGGTTTTCTATTGGTTTTACCGGTAAATACGTGCAAGAAACCATTTATGCCATGACGGCGCGCGGCGCAGCCATGGACATTGGGTTTATGTACACCACTCCCTATGACAAACTGGTGATTGGGGCGGCAATCAGTAATTTCGGAACAAAAATGCACATCATTGGGCGGAACCTGTATTTCAATGCGGATCCCTTGCCGGAACCCGGTACGGTGGATGCCGTTCCTTCGGAGTACCGGACCGGTTATTATGACATGCCGCTTGGTTTACGCTTTGGCCTGGCGTGGCATGCGTACAAATCTGAAAATCTAAAAGTGGTCGCCGTACTGGATGGCAACGAGCCCAACGACAATTCCCAATATTACAATACGGGTGTGGAAGTTGGCATCCGGGATATGCTGTTTCTCCGGGCAGGATACCGGGCCATTTTACTGGAAAATAGTGAACAGGGTCTGACATTTGGATTTGGCATCCGCTATGACGCAGTGGGAACCAATTTAAAATTTGACTTTGGCTGGGCCGATTACGGACGGCTGAACAATGTGCAATTTGTTTCACTGTCCATTCGGTATTAAAAAAATTGTGGAATCAAACGGAAAGGAGGTGACTTTTTTAAAAATATCATTTAGATTACGAAAAAAAGCCTAACTAAAACCAAAGGAGGCTCGTCTATGCGGTATATTACTATTGTATTAAGTATTTTAACCCTGGGATTGCTCTCCGTAGCTAATCTCAATGCACAGGACCGTTTCGACCGTTCTGCCCTTATCCATGCGGATAGCCTGGATATTGGGGGATTCGGAAACATTGTGGCCGGTGTAGATTTGGATGGTGACGGTCGAATGGAGATTTATGCTGTCAATGATGACTGGTTTGACAAGATCGGATTGGACCTCACCCCCCGGATCTACAAATACGAACAGGATGATGAAGGCAATTGGCAGACGGTTTGGTCCACGGAATTGGATTTGAACTTCCAGAATACCTGGCCGGCTCTGGCTGTGGGCGACCTGGACAAAGACGGTAAAGGGGAAATCATCTGGGGCCCGGTGAATAATTTTGGTAGT
Organism: bacterium; assembly: GCA_015494485.1. GTDB lineage: Bacteria > Calditrichota > Calditrichia > RBG-13-44-9 > J042 > WGBF01. Next base: position 1,964 of record WGBF01000460.1, read on the forward strand.
GGAACCCAGCCCAATCCCAAACGCATTGTGGTATTTGAAACACCTGGTGATGGCTCCGATGTGATGGGTATTGATAACGGCGATGGAACCTATCGTCCCAATGCATTCTGGACCATTGTTACCGATGACAATCATGAACAGCGGCCCATTCGCTGGCACATTGTTGATATTGATGGCGATGGTACAGATGAAATCGTAGCCGGTTGCCGCCGTGGCGATGGGATTCAAATCTACTCTGTGGATAACATTCCGGATAATGGCGACAGCACTGAAACCTGGACCCTCGAATTTTCCGGTTTAAGTGGTTTAACTTTTTATGATATTGGCATTCTGGATAATTGGGTTGTTGGTATCCGCAGCAATGGTGATGTATATCGCGTGTGGTGGGATGCCACTGGCGATTCTTTTGCTGTTGCCGGTCCGCAGGTTGGTTTGGCTGGTCGTGGTTCCTGGAAATCCGTGCAAACGGGTGACTTCGATGGCGATGGTAACAATGAAATGATTCTGGCCAGCTGGAGCTCTTCGGATAACGATGTGTATCTGTTAACCAAAGATGCCGATTCCTTGAAATCCTACAAAATCGTGGATGTGCCGTCCAATGGCTATCGTTCCTATGGCGGTGCCCTAGGTGATGTGGACAATGATGGTAACCTGGACTTCGTATTTGGTACCCGGTCTTCTTCACCGAATGCATTGATTTACCGGGTCGAATACCAGGGTGGTGACATTACCGATCCCGGTAGCTGGACATTGACGGCAATTGACTCTCTGGTATGGCCTGCACTCCAGTACGATATTTTCAGCATTGCCAATCTGGATGATGATCCGGAAGATGAAGTGATTTATTCCGGTATTCCGCGTGGTTTGGGCAGCGACGACGAACCGCAACCGATTGTAATTCTGGAAAATATTCCCAACAATCAACCGGTTATTACCGAAGTTGCTGATGTGCCTAATGATCAGGGACGTCAGGTATGGGTGGTCTGGAAAGGCTCCCAGGACGACGGCGGTTCCCGGGCAAACAACAGTGGTGAAGAGCAGCTGGCCGTTTTTGCCCCCAAAGGCGTGAACATTCCTGCGGAACTGGCCAATGAACGGAATGTAGTCCGCTTACCGTTAGAAGGTGCTTCCAGCGCTGCTGCAGCGGGTGACATTAAGAAATATGTGGTATGGCGTGTGGACGATGGCGTACCGGTACAGGTGGCCGAAGTCACACCGATTAAGAGCAGCCATTACGCTGCAGTGGTACCGACTCTGGGTGATGGCGAAGATTGGGAAGCTACCTATTTTGTAACCGCTCACACTGCCGATGTGACCAATTTCTATCAGTCCTTCGAAAAAACCGGAATGTCCGAAGATAATCTTATTCCGACTGCTCCGAGTGTTGTGGCTCAGGTAGAAGAAACGGGTGCCGGGCTGGAAGTGGTCCTCCAGTGGGAAGAACTGCCGGATCCGGACATCAATTACTTCTCCATCCGCCGCAGTACTGATCCGGGTTTTGATCCCACCGATCCGTCCACGGAAATCGGTGCAACCACGGATCTGAATTTTGTGGACAATACGGTTGAAGAAGGCAAAGTGTACTACTATCGTGTGGTGGCATTTGACTTCAACGGTAATCAGGGCGAATTCTCCAATGAAGTTGCGGCTCAGGTTACCGGAATTGAAGATGACCTGAACGGTCTGCCGACGGAATTTGCCCTCTATCAAAACTATCCCAACCCCTTCAACCCCAGCACGACCATTGCATTCGATCTGCCCAAACAGACAGAAGTTGTGGTGGCGATTTACAATGCGTTAGGCCAGAAAGTTCGGACGCTGGTAAATGGCGCATTGAATGCGGGTCATCATGAAGTGGTATGGGATGGCCGCAATGATTTTGGTATGCCGGTTGCCGGTGGTGTGTATATTTACACCATCAAAGCTGGTGACTTCACCCGCAGCATGAAGATGACGCTCATCAAATAAGCGTATCGGCATATACCTCCCATGAGAAAATGGGTGTCCTCCTCTGGAGGGCGCCCATTTTTTTTGAATGGCGTTTCGGTTTTGGTCATAATAGTGTTGGGAAATTCATTGCTGGAGTTCTGGATGATGGCGTTTACCTGAAGACGCAGTATAATTTTGGTTTAGATGAATTACAGAGGCATTTTCTTGAATTCCCTAAACATCACGCCGCACATAGTATGTTGTAATAGTGGGATTCGCGGATAACGAAATGCAAAGACAGGTTAATTCAAATAAATATCACCTATTGGCAAATTGGTGTCCGTTTAC
>WGBF01000461.1 GCA_015494485.1 bacterium
AACCTGTACAGCTTCCAGAATTTTCAGCGGAGCAGGGTAATTCCCCATAGTTTGCTTCAGAACCATTTGCCGGGCTTTTTTAAAGATGATGCTCCGCCCTATGGGGGTGTTTTCCAGAAGTTTTTCCGCAAATGTCCGGCGGTCTTTCCGTTGAAATGGGCGTTCGCTAAGCCGCCGGGCGACATTCAGTGCTGCCGGTAAAAGGCCGTACTCATGAATCAATTCGTCCACCAAACCCATTCGTTTGGCCTGCCGGGGATACACATTTTTGCCGGTTAACATCATATTCAGTGCCCGCTGGATGCCCACCAGTCGCGGCAGGCGTTGCGTGCCACCGGCACCGGGTAGTAGCCCCAATTTTACTTCCGGTAAGGCCAGAACGGTTTTCTTTCCGGTGGTGGCAATTCGGTAATGGCAGGCCAATGCCACTTCCAGTCCCCCACCCAGCGCGGCCCCGTGGATGGCGGCAATTACCGGACGGGGAAACGCCTCCAGACGGTTTAACAACGCATGCCCGCGGCGGCTTATGGCTTCGGCTTCGCCGGGTTCTGTGATGGCGGCAATCATGTCCAGGTCTGCCCCGGCAATGAAATTGTCCGCTTTGCGGCTGATAAGAATAATGGCCTGGATGGCGGTATCGGCTTCAATCCGATCAAACATCTCTTCAAATTCTTCCATCATCTGGCGGGAAATTTTATTCACCTTCTCATCGGGATAATCCATCCAGACAATGCCAATATTGTCCCGTTTTTCCAGTTCTAAAATGTTCATGGATTTTGACTCCTCATATTATCATGGTTTTGGTCTTTCCCATTGCCGGATTATTGGGGATAACGTTCCAACAAAATGGCATTTCCCATGGCCCCTGCCGCACAGGCGGCAACCAGAGCAAATTGTCCGTCTTCCCGGATCAGCCGATTGGCAGCCGTGGTAACCAACCGGGCACCGGTCGCTCCAAAGGGATGGCCTAAGGATAATGAGCCCCCCAGGGTGTTAAATTTTTCCATGGGAATCTCCCCAACGGCTTTTTCCCGTCCCAGTTTTTCACGGGCAAAGGTATCGGATGCCAGCAATTTGAGGTTTGCCAGGATTTGCGCGGCAAACGCTTCATGAAATTCAAACACATCAATATCCTTCAGGCTTAAGCCGGTTTTGTCCAACAATCTGGGGGTAGCATACGCGGGTCCCAGGAGCAATTCTTCGTACGGGTCCTGAGCGGTAAACACATAATCCCGGATGTAGGCTTTTGGGGTAATTCCCAGCCGTTTTGCCGCTTCTTCTGACATGATGAGGGTCATGGCAGCACCGTCGGTCAGAAAGGAGGAATTTCCGGCCGTTAAGGTACCGTGCGGTTTAATGAAGGCCGGGCGTAATTTTTGCAATTTTTCCAGGGAGGTGTCCCCGCGGGGACCGTTATCGCGCTCCACGGTTTTCATGGTGGGAGGCACCTGCACTGGCCACACTTCATCTTTAAGCAGACCGGACTCAATGGCTTTAGCCGCCAATTGATGGGACCGGAGGGCATATTGGTCCTGCTCTTCGCGGGAAATGCCAATGCGGGCGGCCAGCATGTCACAGTCCTCACCCATGGTTCGGTCGGTGGTAAATTCCGCCACAGCGGGGATTTCCGGTAACAAATCGGACAGTTTTAATCTCTTCAGAAATTTCAGGTAGTCGGTGGGTTTGCGGTATTTCTGGGCTTCAATGAGCTTCAGGCGAAATCGCTTCCGAAAACGGATGGGAACATCGGTTAAACTTTCCGTTCCACCCGCTAACACCACCTCCGCCTGCCCGGTTCGGATTAAATCCATGCCATCCGTAATCGCCCGATTGGCGGAAATGCAGGCCTGGCTAATGGTGAACGCCGGCACCGTATTGGGAATACCCGCAGCCAACGCCGCATCACGGGCAACATTGGGCGTATTCACGTTCTGAATCACAGAACCCATTAATACCCAGTCAATTGCACCGGGGTCAATGCCGATTTTATCCAATAATGCTTTTACCGCCATCCGGGCCAGGTCGTAACTGGTTAGCTCCCGGTATTCGGTATTGGAACGCATAAACGGAATGCGTACCCCATCTACCAAAACCACATTGGTCTGGGTTCTTGTTGTAGCCATGTTGGCCTCCTGTGGAATCGTTTATGTTTGATTTAGTCTGTTGACTGGAATAAATCCTGCGACGGTGGTGCTGGCACGGAGGAAGTCCGGGTTCCGATACCGTATTTATAAACCATTTCGCCACCCAGAAGTCCGGTACGAAACAGCATGGCCAGGGTAAAAATTGCCACCAGCCGGTATCCCCACTTTAATATCCCCCGGGGATAGTGTTGTTTCCCCATGATCCACCGAAGCACAAGCGTCAGCAATGCTCCCCCGGTAGTCAACAGAGCGGAAAGACGATGAGCAGCCACGTGGGCGCTGAATTGGGCAGGTATTTCAACATTTTTTTCGGCTTGCAAGCCTGTTATTACCGCAATTATGGCAAACAACAGTCCTGCAGAAAGCAGCGGCAGTACCAGAGCGCCATACCGTGCATTGCGGCTAATCTGGTAAATTCCGTCCGCAACAATGCCAATACTCAACAACGCAATGGCAAAATGAACAACAATTGGATGTAACCACTCCATTATTCACCCTCTTGAATATTTCCAAATTAATACATGAAATGCCCGGCAAAAAGGTTTAACGAAAATTCCCCCCTTGATTTCTGTTTTCCCGGAATCCAAATTGTTCTTCAAGTTCCCATGGGTATCGACGAAAATAGGATAAGAATTTTGGGAACGAAAAAGTTGAAAAAATTTTTGATTATCTTAAACTTACAAACTATATTTTTGCGCTATGAATAAGAAATTACTGGTATCTATCGGGGTCCTTTTATATAGTTTCCTGTATATCCTTTTTCCCACCCGCTCGGATGCCCAAAGCAAGCGAATTGTGGGAATCATGTTTTTCAATAACCAGTCCAGTATTACCAACAACTGGGTTGGTTACGGCATTGAATACCTCCTTTATGACAAATTAAAAAACGTAAACGCCATCACCGTTTATGAAAAGGAAACCCTGAACCGGGTATTAAAAAAGGTTAAAGCACAAAACTCCCGGGATTTAACGGCCCGTAAGATTTTTAGCATCGGAAAGTTTACTGGTGTTGAGCTGTTATTTGCCGGCAACTATGCCGTTAAAAATGGTCGTCTGGCGTTTAATCTGAAATTGTACTCTACGTACACCGGCAATCCTGTTTTTGACAAAACGTATACCGGTGACCTCAATAATATTTTTGGGCTGGTGAGTCAGGGGATTCTGGAAGCGCTGGAAACCATTCAAATTCCCCTCTCCCCTCAGGAAAAAAGTTATATTCAGGCAAAGCCCACCAATTCCCTCAAGGCGTTTGAATCCTATTGTAAAGCCTACGTGGAAATTAGCCGGGGTTCTCCAATGGAGATGATTGCCGGCTATTTTCAACGTGCCATTCAGGAGGACCCGAATTTCTGGGAAGCCCCCTACAACCTGGGTGTGATTTACTACAATTTTAATTTGTACGATAAAGCCCTGCAGTTGTTTGACCGCGTAATTCAGCAACGGCCGGATTTTTACAAAGCGTACTACGGGAAAGGGGTTATCTTTTATCTTCAACGGCAGTACAAAAAGGCCATTCAGCTTTTCCAGAAAGTTCTGGAGTTAAAGCCGGACCACGACCGTTCTTACTATTACATGGGGATTTGCCAGGTACGTTCAAAGCAACTCACCGCGGGAATCAAATCGCTGGAAAAATCCATTGAATTAAACCCCAATTACGCGCCGGCATATTACCAGCTGGCTCTGGCGGACATGCGGCGCGGCTGGTTCCGCAAAGCCATTGTCAGTTTAAACAAAGCGGTAAAATTGAATCCCGATTTTTACCTGGCCTACAATGCTCTGGGCGAAGCCTATTATTCCCAAAACATGTTTGAAGAAGCCATTATTGCTTTCAAAAAAGCCATTGGGTTACATAAGTCTTATGCCCGCGCTTACTTTAACCTGGCCAACTCCATTTACAAACAAGGTGCACTGGCAGAAATTGTGGAAGCCTTCTGGGCCATTATGGAATTGCAATTAAAACCCACAGCTAAAGGGGACGGCGGGGAATCCAACGAATTGATGAAGCTGCGGGAACAATCCAAAAAGCAAGATCCCTCCAAAATTTACCGGGCGATGATTACCAATTACCGCAAAGCGTTAAAGTACAATCCCAAATTTTATCAGGCCAGTTACAACCTGGCCCTAACCTACGAAAACCGTGGCAATCTTGATTCGGCCATTTATTATTACAAGAAAACCATTTCCATTAAGCCGAAACTGTCCCAGGCCCACATGCGCCTTGGTAAAATTTACGAAAAACAGAAGCGCTATAACGAAGCCTTGCGTGAATTTGAAGAGGTGGTCAAAATTGATCCTTCTTACTTCGCCTCCCATCCGCAACTGGGCGAAGAATACCGCAACGTGAATATCATTGAATTTGTGCTTCAGAAATACCAGGCCCGCCTGAGCCGCAATCCGCGGGATGCGGAAGCATTGGGAGTGGTTGGCAGAATTTATTTCCAGCTGGGGCGATTGGGGCAGGCGGAACAGTATTTTCAGCAGTTGGTGCAACTCAAACCCAATGACCAATTGGCACAGGAAACGTTGCGGGAAATCCGAAAGCGCCTCCGCAAGTTATAAGAACGCATTGGGGGCTGAAAACTATTCCCGCCCAGCCGGCGATTCCACCTCCACTTCTGCCATTTCTTTTAGCATTTCCTTAATAATGGACCACAGGGATTGATCCGTCTCTTCTACCTGCCGCGTTGCGGAATGCTCCAAATCGGCAATGGCTTGCAAAATCGCCTCCGGGGTGCGAACAATGGCATCGGGCACTTCCGCGCGGGATCGGGGTTGCTGGCGCCAGTTAGGTACCCGCTCCAGAGAATCGAAATAAATTCGTTCCCGATAGCTTTGCGGTAAAACGCCACGGGCTTTTCTGTCGAAGCGTGCCAGGATGGTGCGCATGCCCAATTGTTTGGCCGGTGCCACATCGTGGTCCACCCGGTCACCAATCATAACCGCCGCCTCCGGAGGGGTTTTGGCCTGTTGTAAGGCCCATTCAAAAATAGCCGGTTCGGGTTTGCGCATTCCCAACGTTTCACTAATCGCCACAACTTTGAAGTAATTGAGCAATCCTCTGCGCCGCAAATAATCGGTAATCAGGGGCGGTTGATTGGCAATGATGCCCAATTGATAAAACGGGGACAGATTGTGCACCACATATCGCATGCCCGGCATTTCCCGCAAGTACAGGTGTCGCCGCCGGAGGGAAAAATAGCGCACATAATAGTTGTACGTTTTCAAATCATTGGATGGCAGGAACTCCCGGGCAATGGAAGCATCCGGACGGGGATCCCCCTGTCGCTGAATTCGTTTTTCCCGTTCGGCCATCAGCGCTTCAAAGGTCCACCGGCTGTCCTGTTTGCGAAGCAGGGTCCATAACATTTCATATAATTTGAAATGAATCCAGTCCTCATTTAACAGGACACTGCCAACATCAAAAAATATGGTTTTAATCACGCTTTAACCTCACTGAGGCATTGTTGCAATATGTCCTGCACGGTGCGAAATTCGGGGAAGTGCTGGAGCAACGCAATGACCATTTCAATGGTTGGTAAGATGAACTTCTTGTAGGTGCCATTCCCCACCCGTTGAAAATTTTTGCTGAAAGCCCCGGCATCGTGCAACTTGCGCTGAATGGCAAACAAGTAGCTCTTCCGGTAAAATTCCTCCTGCGATGTCCAGCCGCCCGGTAGGTGTTTCTGAAAGTCAAAATACTCCGCTAACAATTGCTCCCGTAAGTCTGCAGGGGTATTCAGGTAGGAATCCCATAACAATGAGACCATATCGTACAATGGATTTCCATACCGGGCATCCTGGAAATCAATCAGCTTAAAATGAATCCGGTCGTACCCATTAAAGTACGCCATTAAATTACTGCTCTGGTAATCCCGGTGAACAAACAGGGTTGGTGGCACGCTTAATTCCCGGATTAGCGTTTCGCGAAAGTCGGTTAGCGCGTTTTCTTCCGCCGCGGTTAATCGGGTTTTAAAAAAGCGTTCCAGAAGGTGTAAGCGGAAATGATGGTCAAATTCAAACTGAAAAAATGTTTCATCCATGGGCCGCCGGAAGGCCGGGCAATGACGCTCGTATTTGCAGGTGGTTTGAATGTGCTTTAAAAATTCCAGTGCTTCCCGCAATGCCAGCTCAATGGGTAACTGACGGGCATTGACCCATTCCTCCAGTGTGGGCGCATCCACAAATTCCAGAAAGAGCAACTTTCCTTCCTGCCAGATTTCAAACAACCGGGGCGTGGGAACCCCCATTCGCTTGAGGTAATAATCCACATCCATGTAATCCTGAAGGGAAGCGGCGTAATCGTCCGGGAAAACCATTACCAGCAATTCGTCTGCAGGGAAGTAATGTGGTGCCTGCAGGGTGATTTTCCAGAACTCCCGCGGTGACGCCCCGCCCCGCATCTTTACCAACTCCCGAATGGGACTACCGATGTACGCTTCCACGTTGCGTTGTAATTCCTCACGTTCCATGTGCCTCTTCCCGTATGATGGTGTACGTTTCGTTCTCTTTTCGCGGTCGCCAGGTGCACTGTGCCCGCATTACCGGCTGCCCGTCCGGGTTCACAATTTCATGAAGGGTGACCGGCGTATCCCCTTCCCCACCGTGTTGCACCCGGCTCTGTAATTCCACATCGCTGAATACTTCTTTTAAAAAATTGATGTCCATGGCGCCAACAACCCATTCCGTGCGAAATGATGCCAGCACCGGCAGCATTGCCCAGGCGACATAGGCGGCGTTGTTGGCATGGTTGTTCATGTCCATATTTAACCAGGTGGTCGGAATGGTTTTCTCGTAATAAACGCGTTCCGGTTTCGGGATGGTGGGAATATTTCGATCGATTGCCTGCTTATCCAGTCCCGGGAGACGGGGGAAGCGATTTTCAATCAGTGCCGGACGCTTACGCCGAAAATCAAACAACATCCAGTGGGATGTCCCCCGTGCCAACACCTCCCCCGATTCGTTTCGGAAAATAAAATCGCGCCAGGCAATGGCTCCCTGCCACCCCGCTGGCCAGGTTTCAACCTCAATGACTTCCTGCCAGAGGGGATACCGTTCCACGGCCAACCGGGATTTTACCAGCAACCAGGTCAGTCCCATGGGAAACAGGCGTTGAATGGAAAAATACAATTGATGCGCATGGCTTGCTGCCGCCTCCTGGAGGTAATTTTGCAGGGTCAATTCCGTTGCGTGACCGTTGGGTTCCACTTCATACGAACGCACCCGAAACTGCAGGCGATACGTTAGCGATGCCTCGCTCATTCTTCCTCCTGTGCGTTAGCGGTAACCCATTCCGACAGATTTTTCATTTCGGGCACCTGAAGCCGATAGGTCGTCCATTCATCCAGAGGCTTTGCGCCTATTTTCTTGTAGAACTCAATTGCCGGGGTATTCCAGTTTAAAACCGCCCATTCCATGCGGCCACAATCATGCTCCAGAGCAATCTGTGCCAGATACCCCAACACGGTACGGCCAATGCCATTTCCCCGGTATTCCGGTAATACAAACAGGTCTTCCAGGTACAAGGTTGGTTTTCCCAGAAAAGTAGAGAAGGTGAAAAAGTACAGTGCAAACCCCACCGGCTTCCAGCGGCCTTCCTCCAGAACTTCTGCGATGAGGGTCTGGAAGTACGGTGTGGGCCCGCTCCCAAAACGGTAGTAATCGTCCTCGGTGGCAACCACCTCATGCAATAGTTTTTCGTATCTGGCCAGCTCCCGAACCAGGGTGAAAATCGTGTGCACATCTTCCTGACGACCGTTGCGGATTCGGTATTTCAGTTTTTCGCTCATGGCAACTCCAAAAATGATAATTTCAAAAATAACACATTTCGCGGAAAATAAAAATCCCGAACGGGACATTTTGCTGAATTTTCCGTTCAGGGCCCCAGAATGGTGTTTACCAGAAACAGACTAATTTCGGGGATGTAGGTAATAATCAACAATGCCACCAGTAAAATTAACAAAAATGGAATGGTGGCGGCGTATAAGCGGGGAATGCTTTTATTAAACCGAAAACTGGCAATAAACAAATTCATTCCCACCGGGGGGGTGGAATATCCGATGCCCAGATTGGTCAGGAAAATAATTCCCAGATGTACCGGATCCACATGAAACTCCGCGGCAATGGGAATTAAAATAGGCACCACCACCAGAATGGCGGAAAATATGTCCAGCAACGCCCCCACAATTAATAGGAATATATTCAACATCAATAAAAACATGGCTTTGCTGGTGATGAACTGCTTCATGTATGCCAGAATTGTCATGGGAATTTCGGCATCGATCATGTAATTGGCCAGACTCATGGCAGCGCCCAGGATAACCAGAATCCCGCCGACCAGCACCATGCTTTCCCGCATGACTTTGGGGAGTTGCCGCAAAGGGTGCACTTCTTTGTACACCAGCACTTCCACCACCAGTGCGTAAAAAGCGGTGACGGCAGCTGCCTCCGTAGCGGTAAAAAAGCCGCCGTAAATGCCAATTAAAATAATAAACGGCAGGGGAATTTCCCAGGCGGCCTCTTTAA
>WGBF01000462.1 GCA_015494485.1 bacterium
GCCATGGGGTGTACGGCATTCAAAGTGCTGCCCGGAAATATTTTGGCAAAGACGTGAGCGAACTGACCCCCGAAGAAAGCGCGACGTTGATTGCCCTCTTAAAATCACCGGCGTATTATTCGCCCTTTCGGCACCCGGAGCGGGCAATGAAGCGGCGAAATCTGGTGCTGTACAACATGTTTACCCAGGGCTATTTAACCCAGGCTGAATATGACAGTTTGAAACAGCTTCCCATTCAGGTTGCTACGGACCAGGCGTCGGGGGAAATTGCCCCGTATTTTGCGGAATACGTGCGGCAGAAATTGAATCAGCTGCAGGACAGTTTGGGCGTAAATGTGTATGAAGATGGGCTAAATGTGTTTACCACCCTGGATTCCCGCGTTCAGCGTGCCATGAATGCTGCCATCGATTCCGTAATGCCCAAGCTGCAGGCGCGGGTTACCAAATTTCTGGAGGGGTGGAAGAAAAAAGAAAACATTCCCGATTCTGTTTTTGAACGGAAATCGAAAGTGCAAATTGCCTTTGTGGCCATTGACCACCACAATGGGCATATTCTGGCCATGGTGGGAGGGCGTGATTTTAACGAATCCAAATTTAATCGGGCGGTCCAGGCCCGGCGGCAACCGGGATCTGCTTTTAAGCCGTTCCTGTACACGGCAGCCATTGACAACGGTTATCCTCCTTCCTACCGCATTTTGAACCAACCGGTGGTCGTGAACAACCCCGATGGCACCCGCTGGGACCCGGAAAATTTTGACAAAAAATTCGGTGGCTTAACCACGTTGCGGGAGGCTTTGCGCAAATCCATTAATCTGGTGGCCGTACGCTTAATCCTGGAAATTGGTCCCCGGGCCGTGGTGGAATACGCCCGCCGGATGGGAATTACCACGCCGTTGCGCCCTGTGCCCAGTTTGGCCATTGGCAGTTCGGAGGTCATTCCGCTGGAATTGGTAAGCGCTTACGGTGTGTTTGCCAATCAGGGCATCCGTACGGAGCCCATCGCCATCACTCGCATTGAAGACCGGTACGGTAATGTTATTTACCAGCACACTGCCCGTCAACGGGAGGTTTTAAGCCGTGCCACAGCGTACATTATGACAACCATGCTGGAAGACGTGGTAAATGCCGGTACCGGTGGACGTATCCGCTGGTATTACAAATTTTACAAACCGGCGGCCGGAAAAACCGGAACCACCAACAATTACACCGATGCCTGGTTTGTCGGCTTCACACCGCATCTAACTGCCGGGGTGTGGGTGGGGTTGGACGACCCCGAACTGAAACTTGGCCCCATTGGCACCGGCGCGGGTGCTGCCTTGCCCTTCTGGGCCACGTTCATGAAAACAGTGTACGATTCCCTGCAACTGGATGATCGGCCCTTCCGTCAGCCACCGGATGTGGTACGGCTGCCCATCTGTGAGGATTCCGGCAAGCTGGCGACCAATTTTTGTCCTCATGTGTACGAGGAAGTATTTAATGTCAAATATCGCCCCACCGAAACGTGCGATTTACACCGCGGCCCAACACGCCGATCCACTAAAAAGCGATTCATCTTTTAACACCATATTGCAAACGGACTATGGAAAATAGCAGCACCACAACGCGCATCGGAAAAGTTTTGAAAGTCACGCGGAAAACCTACGATGTTGCCATCGACGGCCGGGTGATTACCTGCACGGTAAAGGGGAGCTTAACCGCGCAGGATTCGGAATACCGAACGGTGCGCGTGGGGGATGATGTACGGGTGCAGCTGGTGAATGAGACCGAAGGGGTCATTACGGAAATTCTGCCACGCCGGTCGCGGCTTTCCCGTACTATTGAAAGCCGACAATACCAGGAACACATCATTGCCACCAATATTGATCAGATTCTGGTTATCATGTCCACCCGGGAGCCAGCGTTTAAATCCGGGCTGCTGGATCGGTATCTGGTTATTGCGGAACGGAATCAACTCCAGGCTACCATTTGTATTAACAAAATCGACCTGGCAAACCCTGAAGATTTCGAAATTTACCGGGAGTATTACACCAAAATCGGTTATCCGACGTTTTTTGCCTCTGCAGTTACCGGAACGGGTGTTGACCACCTAAAAGAGATATTAAAAGGAAAAGTTACGGCGCTGGTGGGGCATTCCGGAGTGGGGAAAAGTTCGCTAATTAAAGCGCTGGAGCCGGGACTGGATATTAAAGTGGGGGAAGTGTCCCGCCGAACGCGCAAAGGGCAGCACACCACAACAGTGGTGCAATTGTTCCCGTTGTCGTTTGGGGGATTTGTAATCGACACACCGGGTATCCGGGAACTGGGATTCTGGGATATTTTCAAGCGTGATTTGCACAAGTATTTCCGGGAATTTCGGCAGTACGAAGGGGACTGTCAGTTTGCCGATTGCCTGCATATCCACGAACCAGGATGTGCAGTGAAGGCTGCGGTGGAGCGGGGAGAAATTCTGGAGGAACGCTATCATAACTATCTGGCCATTTACGCCAGTTTACGAAACGCACCGTACGAAGTGCGGTAACCGTGCGACTATCAAGGAGCCGGAACGACAGGCGGTTTGGGGTGAATCGGAAATCGGGAGCGACAGATGCGAACACCGCTGTATTTTGTTTTTTATAACCTTCTCATAGCACCATTGCTCATTCTACTCTCTCATCTGGGTGCACTCTTTAACGCCAAAGTACGGCAGGGGGTTGTGGGGCGCTACCGCACTCTCCGCCATTTTTACCGCGCAGTACTGCCCGCTATCCAGCAAAATTACACCACAACCATTCTCTTCCATTGTGCCTCCATGGGGGAGTTTGAACACATAAAACCGGTAATTACCCGGCTCCATCAGGTGAAACCGGAAGCAGCCATTGTGGTGATGTTTTTTTCCCCCTCCGGTTTTGAAAATGTACACCAGTTTCCCGGTGTAACGGCGTTCATTTATGCCCCGTTTGAATGGTTCCCGGCTGTGTTTCGGTTATTTCGTCGCATTAAGCCCGGCCTGTTTGTTATTGCCAAGCATGATGTGTGGCCCAATCAATTGTGGAGTGCCGCCCTGCAACGGATCCCCATTTTTCTGGTGAATGCGTCGCTGGGGGAAAAAAGCCGTCGCGCCCGCATTCCGTATCGGTGGTTTCATCAGGCAATTTACCAATACTTTGCCAAAATTCTGGCCATTTCGGAAGAGGACGGCCAGAACTTCCGCCTGCTGGCTGCAGAAA
>WGBF01000463.1 GCA_015494485.1 bacterium
CCAGTGCGGCACGAAATGCTTCCCCCAGGGCAATGGCGGTATCCTCAATGGTGTGGTGTTCATCCACATGGAGATCCCCGGTTACTTTAAGCTCCAGGTCCACTCCGGAATGGCGCACCAGCTGGTCCAGCATGTGATCAAAAAAGCCCAGCCCGGTGCGAATGGCGTGGCGGCCTTCGCCATCCAGATTCACGGTCAGTTGCACATCGGTTTCCAGTGTTTGCCGACGATGGGTAACCTGCCGATCGCGGTTTTTCAGAAACCGGTAGACCTCGTCCCACCGGGTGGTGGAAAGTACGGCTCCCTTCACCGGCGTTTCTCCCAGAAAAATGGCACCAGCCCCCATATTGTGGGCAAATTCCACATCCGTCGTTCGGTCCCCAATCACAAAGGAATGCTGCAGGTCATATTCCCCGTTCAAATAATGCTGAACCAGACCGGTGCGGGGCTTTCGCGTAGGGGCATTGTCTGCCGGAACAGAACGGTCAATGAGCACTTCCTTAAAACGAATGCCCTCCCCTTCCAGCGTTTTCAAAACAAAATTGTGAATGGGCCAGAAGGTTTCTTCCGGGAATGCCTCCGTCCCCAGGCCGTCCTGATTCGTTACCATCACCAGGTCAAATTCCAGTTCCCGCACAATCTTCCCCAGCGCAGTGATGACACCGGGGTAAAATTGCAACTTTTCCCAGGCATCAATTTGCTTATCCGGGGGTTCCAGAATAACGGTTCCATCGCGGTCAATAAACAATACCCGTTTCATGTTACGTGTTTCATCTCCTGTAGTAGGGTTAGCAAATAGTCATTTTCTTCCGGTGTTCCCACCGTGATGCGCAGGCATCCGTGGCAACGCGGTAACCGGGAACGGTCACGAACAATGACACCTCGGCGCTGCAAATAGCGGAAAACGGCCTCGGCATCCGCAAACTGCACCAGTAGAAAATTGGCCTGAGAGGGGAACACCTGCTCCACACCGGGAATCCGGCGCAGTGCCGTTGCCAAACGCTCCCGTTCGTGGACAATCTGGCGAATGCCATCCTCCAGTGCCGTGCGGTCTTCCAACGCCTCCAGCGCTACCTGGACCGTCAGGCGGTTTAAATTGTAGGGAAACTTGATTTTATTCAGCACAGCAATCACATCCGGATGCCCAAATGCCATACCCAGGCGGATACCTGCCAGCCCGATTGCTTTGGAGAATGTTTGCAACACCACCAGATTGGGAAATTCCTCCAGGCGCGGTAACCAGCCGGGTTCTTCAGCAAAATCAATGTAGGCCTCATCCACCACTACCAGACCGCGGAACTGACGCAGCAACGCTTCCACCCGTTCCAGTGCCAGGATATTTCCCGTAGGATTGTTCGGCGAA
Source organism: bacterium (assembly GCA_015494485.1). Lineage (GTDB taxonomy): Bacteria > Calditrichota > Calditrichia > RBG-13-44-9 > J042 > WGBF01. Next base: position 1,364 of record WGBF01000463.1, read on the forward strand.
CACAGAAACAAAATCCGGGTTGCATCCGTGCTGGCGTCTAAAATTGCTCCCACATCCGGCTGGAAATCTTCCGTTAGTACCACGGACTGCACATGAACCCCCTGAATGCGCGCCTGAACGGCGTACATGCCGTATGTGGGCGGCAGAACCATGATTTCATCCCGTCCCGGAAAACAGGCCGCACGGATCAGCAAATCAATGGCTTCATCACTGCCGTTTCCCACAAAAATGCGTTCCGGGGCAACATTCCGCCAGCGGCTAATTGCTTCCTTCAACTCCTGATAGCCCGGATGCGGATAGCGGTGCACCTGCTTCCCCAACGGGTCCAGGGCATTTTCGTTCGCATCCAGAAATACAGCCGCCTCGCCGTCAAATTCATCCCTGGCAGAGGAATACGGCTCCAGCGCCAGGATGTCCGCACGAATGTATTCTGTCGGATTCCGGGTCATGGTTCTCTCACTGTGTCAACCGGGCTCTCGGTTTCTTCTCTCCGATTCACCCTTTTATACACTGGCAGGGCCGTGTCAATTAAATAACACACCGTCTTACGCAGCACCATTTTTTCCGTTATTTCCGTTTCCGCCGTTTCAGTTTTTTCAAGCGAATGGCGATGGAGCGAACGTGAGCTTCCAGTTTTTCCTCCCGCGCCAATTCCTCCACCACCGGCCCCAAATTCAAAATCCCCTCTTCCGTGGCTTTCTGGAAGTAAATCCATTTCACAAAATCATCCACCGAAATGCCGGAATACGCCCGCGTGTAGCCGTATGTGGGCAACACGTGATTGGTCCCGGAGGCATAATCCCCCAGGGCTTCCGGGGTGTAATTTCCCAGAAACACCGAACCGGCATTGCGCACCCGCTCCACCAGTTTTCGGGGTCGCTCCACCATCAAAATCAAATGTTCCGGGGCATAGGCATTGGCCAGGTCCAGGGCTTCATCCAATGAGCGGGTCACAATAAAGGCACTTTTCTCCATCGACTTTTCGATGATGGTTTTGCGGGGCAAATCGCGCATCTGCAGACGGACTTCTGCAATCGTGCGGCGTGCCAGGCTTTCGCTGGGTGTGGCCAGAATCACCTGACTTTCTTCGCTGTGTTCGGCCTGGGCCAGCAGGTCTGCTGCAACGAACTCCGCCGGGGCATTTTCATCCGCCACAATAAACACTTCCGAAGGA
>WGBF01000464.1 GCA_015494485.1 bacterium
CCTCGGGTGTCTGCTCCTCCGGCAGCATAAAACAAATGCAGGGTATCGCCGCTTACCAGCAAGCTGGGACTTCCGATTCCCCGCGCTTCGTAAAACGACGCATTGGCCCGGAATACCAGATTCACCGAATACCGCACCCATTGGGTTTGGGCGTGTACCAGAACGAAACAGAAAATCAATACCCCTATGGTAATCCGAAAATGTTTCATTGGCGTAATGTTTCCAGAACGGGTTTGTCCTGCGGCCACGTTATTTCCCGCACTCGCCACTGGTCATCTACCCACAACGCCAGTACCGTAAGCTCCGGATACCACTGGCGAAGCCGGGTCACGGCCTTTTTTAAATGTGCCCATTGTTCCTCGTCGCTCACGGGATTTCCGGCACAATCCACATGTCCCACAACGGCAATCACGGTGCTCCCGTGGGCAGTGACGGAGATGTTCGTTCGTTTTCGGATTGCCTCGATCCGTTCCCGGTCATCCCCTTCCGCTAAAATTCGGCTGGGTCCGGCTTCGGTAATCATATCCACATAGGCCACATTGAAGCGCCGTTGTAAATACTGAATCGCCGGAAGCTGCGTGCGCCCATCCATGCAATTTATTGCGGTACAAAACAGCGTATGTGACATGTACGTTTTCTTTCTTTGAGATTATCGCATTATTTACCACTGTTTTTTACCAGAATATTGCGTATAATGCTGCCAGAATCAACAGTACCCCGTACGCCCCGCCATTAAAATACCGGTCCGTTTGAAACGTGCGGGCTGTTAAAGGAATCCCTTTGGGGTCATCCACATCCGGGGAAGTTGTTAAGCTAACCCCGGCAATAATGACCATGGTAATTATCATGGTGTAAAACATCTGGTCCATCCATGGCAGGTCAACTTGCGGCAACTTTAACACAAATGCCACAAGAATGGATAACACCGCCCCCACAATAGCCCCTTTGTTGGTAGCCTTTTTCCAGAACAGACCCATTAAGAATACCGCCAGAATTCCGGGACTTACCATGCCGGTGTATTCCTGGATGTACTGAAACATTTGGGGGATGTTGCCCAGCACCGGTGCCATGCTCACTGCAATCAGTAAGGAAGCCGCCACCGCCAGACGCCCCATCCGGACCAGTTGGCGTTCGCTGGCATTTTTATTCAAATAGGGTTTGTAAATATCCATGGTGAAAATGGTAGCGGTAGAATTGAGCATGGACGCCAGAGAGGACACAATCGCAGCTGTCAATGCCGCCAGCACCAATCCTTTCAGGCCGATTGGTACAAACTGGCGAATCAGCCAGGGGTAGGCTTTGTCGTAATTGATGGTACCATCGGCTTTCAGGAAAGCAGCCTTTACTCCGGGAATAATGGTTGTACCCTCCGGCTGGGTAAACAATACATAGGCAATGATGCCCGGAATAACCACAATCAACGGAATAATTAATTTGAGATACGCCGCAAAAACCAGCCCGTGCTGTGCTTCTTTGAGGGATCGCGCGGCCAGCGCCCGCTGAATAATGTACTGATTGAATCCCCAATAATACAGATTGGCAACCCACATGCCTCCAATTAACACCGCAATGCCCGGAAGGTTAAAAAATTCGGGGTGATTTCGGGGCAGAATCATGTGGAATTTATCCGGTGCATGGCGGTAAATATGGGCCAGCCCCGCCCATACGGTGCCTTCCGGTGTAACGGCGGCAAGGGCCAGTACCGTGGCAATCAAACCACCGACCACCAGCAGTGTTACCTGCAGCACGTCCGTCCACGCCACAGCACTTAATCCCCCGTATAACGAATAGGCAACCGCAATCCCCGCCAGAAACAAAATGGCGGGGAGAATCAAGGAACCATCCCCGGCTCCAACAATGGTATCGATGGCTTTTCCGCCCAGAAAAAGCACGGAAGTCAGGTTCACAAAAATAAACAGAGCAATCCAGAAAATTGCCAGAATGGTTTTCAGTTCCGTGCTAAACCGCTTTTCAATAAACTCCGGGATGGTGTACAGTTTCTTTTCGATGAAAATAGGTAAAAAGTATTTGGCGACAATCAACAGGGTTGCAGCCGCC
>WGBF01000465.1 GCA_015494485.1 bacterium
CCCGTAGATGTCGTATCGCCCATGATAAATTTGTTGATCGCACCGTAGGGGTCCCCGTTAATCTCCGTCGGAACGATCACCGTATCCGGCTCCTGGGCAAATACCGATATCATCCCCACTAATAAGGTAATGATAACCAATAAACTAATCGTATAAATCATCTTCATGGCACTTACCTCCTTTTTAAAACAATTTTGCTTTAAGGAAAAACCCCCTCTTCGATGAAAATAATCACCCCTTTTCAATTTAATTTTTCCTTAAACGAGGTTTCGTAGTACCAGATTGAATTATCTGTTTCTTAAGCGAGATACCTCCTCTCGGTGGATAGAAAGAGTATCCGGATTAAGCACATACGCTCGCAAACCATTGATTGCAACCAGTAACCTTCCCTTCAGGTCGATGTAAAAGAACCAGGGAAGCCAACCGGCGCCGGTAAGTTGATAGCACAAGACAGGTACATTTTGTTTGCCAACTAAAATCGTTTTTCTTTCTCGAAAAGTAAGCGTTTGATTTTCTTTTATCTTATCCAATTCATCCAGCATGGTAAAATGTTGTGGGACTGGGTGCGATTCCGTTGCAGCGAACCGCTGCAGGGCTTCCATAAAGCTCCAATTGCTGGTCAAAGGCGGTGAAATCAACTTTTTAAAATTCTGGCCTCCGGAAGAAATATGAAGCCGACCATTCTGGTAACTTCCAGATTTTTCAAACTGAACTTCCCGGATTGAATGCGAATCCCCAAAAGGAAATAAATCAAAAGTTAGTTTCCAGTAGCGAGGTGTCGCCCATAAATCGCAAGCGCAGCTAATTTCTGCCTGCTGGACCGCCAGGGAGTAGAAATTGATAACCTGCTGTTCTACTTTTAGGATAAAACCAGAATTCTCATTTTCTTTAATTTTCCGAAGGCGAACGAACCCATGATGATTATGCATCCGCTGATTCGGTTTTAATAGCCATACTTGCCATACCTGTTCCCAATTCGCATCCGGTTCGAATGAATCCGCTTTTAGCTGAAAATTCAAACCTCCGTATGCTGCCAGGGCTTCCACGGTAAATGGCCGGCTCCATTGGCGAGCACTTTTTCGAACTTTTACCATGCCCCAAAAATTATTTTTAATTATTTACAGCCCACTTTACAGTTACGGGCATCCCGGATGAATTCCCCTTTCCGTTTAACAGGAATTTGATTTCCACCACTCTTTTCCAACCAGGTAAATAAATCATTATATAGCTGCTGTATTAATTCCTGATATTGTGGTTCGTTAATCAGATTGTGCATCTCATTGGGGTCATTTTTCAAATCATAAAATTCTTCTGTGTCCCAGACCCCCCAGTAATAAATATATTTGTAACGATCTGTCCGAATACCAAACATGGTTGGCGTCATGGGAAAGGCTCTTTCCCAGTAATATTCGTAATAAATGCGATCTCGCCAGGCAGGATTTTCGCCTTTTAAAAGAGGTAGAAAAGACCGGCCATCCATTTGTGCTGGTTTTTCTACCCCGGCAATATCCAGAATAGTGGGGGCAACATCGATGTTTTGAATCATCTGGGGTATTTTGGTTCCCGGTTTAATCAGCCCTGGCGCGTAAGCTAAAAACGGCACCCGGATGGACTCTTCATACATTTGTCGTTTATCAATAAGACCATGTTCTCCCATCATTAATCCATTATCGCCCATATAGAAAACAACCGTGTCTTCTGCAAGTCCGCTTTCATCCAGATAATCCAGAATTCTGCCGATGCTATCATCCAGACTCAGTAAGGTCTCGCAATACCGTCTAACGTATTCATCAAAATCAATTTGATTATAATACATATAATCGACCCCGTGCCAGCTATGACGCTGGAGGCGCACCCACAATGGTTTTCCTTCATAATTTTCTGGAGTATCCGCCATACTGGCTGGATGCGGAACCTTCTCGTTATCATATTTTCCTTTGTATTTTGGAGAAGGTTTAAACATAGCATGAACTGCTTTGTGGGACAGATAAAGGAAGAATGGTTTGTCGCGATCTTTCTTTAACCAATCCAGCGCATAATCGGTTAGAATTTCCGTAATGTAGCCTTTTTTACGGATCCGTTTACCATCAATATTTAGCTCGGGATCAAAATATTCCCCCTGCCCTTTGAAACTAATCCATTTATCAAATCCTTTACGGGGCATATCATTTCCTTGCTTTTCGCCCATGTGCCATTTGCCCATAAAGGCTGTTTCGTATCCGGCTTCCTGCAGATATTGGGGGAAATAAAGCAAGTCATCGTTTACAGGGGATTGATTATCCACCACTTTATGTTTATGGGCATACATTCCCGTCAAAATGGAGGCCCGACTGGGGGAACAAAGGGATGTAGAAACAAAAGCATTTTCCAGATGTGCGCCTTCTCGAGCCATCCGATCCATGTTGGGTGTTTTTAGAAAGGGGGGATTGCCCATAAAACTCATGTAATCATATCGATGATCATCGCTTAATAGGAAAATAACATTGCGCTTCTTACCCGACCCGCCTTTGTAGGAAATCTCTATATCGTTCCGGGATGCAAGAAGACCGCTTTGGGCAATTACGGGAATAGTGACCAGGCCGGCAGTTCCTTTTACCACGTTTTGCAAGAACTCCCGTCGTTTCATATTTTTTTTAGATTTCATAATGCCTCCACAAAAATTTCTTAACCGCTTGTTATTTTGAATTGTTTTAAACGCATCACTGATCTCGCCTGCTTTGCAACGTTTTATTTTTTTGTAAAGCAAAATATTCACTCAATATCTTTCGAAACCGGCTGACCAGCTTCCGGTATTCGGGAAGTGGCGCTAAACTGATTGTCTCCAGAGGATCGGTTTGATAATCATACAGTTCGTTAGCAACCATTTGTGTCGAATCGTATTCCTGGGTTTCCCGAACGTTAATGGGCAACCATTCGACATATCGATAACGCTCGGTGCGAATGGCGTAACCCTCCACGTTCATTTTTCCGGTATTCCGATGAAACTGACTGATGGCATATTTCTTAATTTCAAGTTTGGGATTTTTTAATACAGGAACCAGACTTTTCCCATCCAGATTGTCTGGTACAGGCAGATGGGTAAGTTCACAAAGGGTAGGGAACACGTCCACAAATTCCGAAATCGTTTTTACTTTCTGCCCGCACTGATAACCGGGCGCAACAATAATCAATGGTGCCCGGGTGGCTTGCTCAAAATTGCTGTGTTTACACCACATCAAGTGATCCCCCAAATGCCAACCATGATCGCCCCATAACACCACCACGGTATTTTCTGCTAAACCCAGCCGGTTCAACTGTTTTAACAGTTTACCGATGAGACGATCGACATGTGTAACGCAGGCGTAATAGCCGTTAATGAGTTCCCGTTGTTTGTCGTCCGGAATTCGTCCTTTAGGTGGGATGTCCACATAGTGGCGCAACTCCCACCCGGGTTGAAAAGCAAACTCCGGAGCATTGGCAGAATGTTCTTGGAAAGGTGCCAGCGGCATCTTATCTCGTGGATACCGCTTCCAATCCGATGTCGGCGCAACAAACGGTAAATGAGGTTTTTTAAATCCGACTGCCAGAAAAAACGGTTTGTCTTTTTTTGAGAGCAAATTTAACAAATCAATTCCATCTGCTAAAATATTTCCATCAATGAAAACACTGTCCGGCTCATCTGCCATTTCCGTAGAAACTTTCCGGGTGGCATAAATCCAGCGTTTGCCGCGCGCAGGTCGGTAAGGTACGGACCAGGAAAGGGCATCATGATGTTTATCCACCGACCGGGGATCGAATACTTTCCCGACTGCAGCGGTTTCGTATCCATGTTCCCGAAAATATTGCGGTAACGTAACAACGTCAGGATTCATTTTTCGCAACTTCGCATGATTGCGCAGGTCCCACACACCGGTTCGATCAGGACGTAAACCCGTGAGAAGACTTGCCCGCGAAGGCCCGCATACTGCCTGCTGACAATAATTATTCAAAAAGACGGTTCCCTGAGTGGCCAGAGAGTCAATGTTGGGGGAAAATACTAACGTATCTCCATAGCAACCCAGGGTGGGTTTTAGGTCGTCTACAACAATAAACAAAATATTTCTGGGTCTGGGTTCTGCTGACCATAATTTTATCTGGCTAAATAACAGAAATAAAATTAGAATAACGATTTTTAACATAAACGGTCCTTATCGAACTTGAGTAAAAAAATTAGCCATTTGTTACCCTTTGCGAGAGCCCTCGCTTTATTCAACCAATTCAAAACGATCAGTAAGCATGTTTGAATCCCGAGAAGAGTTTCCAATCATTACAGTGAACCAACCAGGTTCCAATTGGTAATTTCCATCCCGGTCGTAAAATCCCAGCATATCGCTTTTTATTGTAAACCGAACCTCTTTTTGCTCGCCGGGTTGCAAAAATATTTTTTGAAATCCTTTTAATTCTTTAATTGGGCGGGTGTAAGTACAAACCTCGTCTCGCAAATATAATTGAACCACTTCGCTACCCGGACGCTCCCCTGTATTTTCCACAACAACCCGCACCTCTAATTTCCCATCCTTCTTAATCTGTTTCTGACTTAATTGTAATTGCGAAATATGAAAGGTCGTGTAACTCAACCCGAAGCCGAAAGGATACAGGGGAGCAATGGATTCATCGACATAACGATGGGCGTACATGGATGGTTTATAATTGTATACCATTTGTATCTGTCCGACACTCCGCGGTATGGTTATTGGCAATTTCCCGGATGGATTGACTTTCCCGAAAAGAACTTCTGCCACTGCCTGCCCACCCAGAGACCCCGGTTCCCAGGCTTCGATGATGGCGTCCACATTTTCGGCAATCCACGGCTCTCCTATGGGACGACTATTCACCAACACTACCACAACAGGTTTACCGGCTGATGCAATTTTCTGTACAAGTTCCAGTTGTTTGCCCACCAGATTAATTCGTGCCCGATCCACGTTTTCTCCGCTGCTTTTTTTCCCCGTCAGGAAACGCAACGAATTGCTCCCCACTACTACAATACTCAGGTCTGTTTTTCGAGCCATTTCCCCTGCCCAGCGTATTTTCTCTTCCGATAAATGGAACAGGTCCTCTCCCGAATCGAAATAACGGACTTCAATTGTGTTGCCAGCGAGTTGTTGAATGCCTTCTAAAATAGTGGTTACATTTTTTTCCGGCTGCGGTAACGTCCAATCCCCCAGAATGGTATGGTTATTGGCATTGGGGCCGGTTACCAGGATTTTCATTCCTTTTTGCAATTTTAAAGGAAGCAATCCATTGTTTTTTAAAAGAATAATGGACTGGCGGGCGCTTTCCAGAGCTAATTTTCGATGTTCCTCGGTGAAAAGTTTTTCAGGAACCTGCTTTAAATTTACCAGAGGATGTTCGAATAACCCCAGAGCAAACTTAGCTTTCAAGATGGCACGCACGGCTTGATCAATTCGTTCCTCCGGAATGCGTCCTTCGCGCACCAGCGCTATTACATTTTCCCAAAAATGAGGACCATGCATGTGCATATCTACTCCCGCAACAACCGCCCTTCGGAAGGCATCTTTCAGGCTTCCTTCCACATGATGCAACGTGTGTAACCGCTCGATGTCCATCCAATCGCTTACCACAAAACCGTCGAAACCCATCTTTTCTCGCAAAATTTCAGTCAGTAAGTAATGGCTACCGTGGCAAGGTTCCCCTTCAATCTCGTTGTGGGCGGCCATGATTGTATAAGCGCCCGCCTTTACAGCGGCCTGGAAGGGCGGCAGAAAAATTTCGAACAGGGTTCGCCGAGAAATATCGGTAGGGGCAGCATTCAATCCATTGATTGGCTCTCCTCCACCGACCAGATGTTTAGCGGTAGCAATGACTCTCTCTAAGGGAGAATTTCCCCCATCCTGCAACCCCCGAATCATGGCTACGCCCATCTGTGTGACCAGAAAAGGGTCTTCCCCAAACGTTTCTCCCACTCGGCCCCAGCGGGCATCGCGTGCAACATCAACATTGGGCGTAAACGTCCAGTGCATCCCGCAAGCCCGCATCTCCAGAGCAGTTTGACGACCGACCTGCCTTAACAGATCAGGGTCCCAGCTGGACGCCAGGGTTATCGGCGTGGGATATACAGTAGCTCCCCGAACTAAACCGTTTCCATGAATGGCATCGATACCAATGAGTAACGGAATTTTTAAACGACTCTGCAGCGCTAATTTTTGTAGCTCGTTGGCTTCCCGGGCGGTGACTACATGTAAAAAAGACCCAATCTTGCCTTCTTTAACCATTCTTTTTACATCTCGGGGGCTCAAATCCGGGTAAAATCCGTAAGCATCATCCAGGTCTGCTTTGTCCCCCAATTTCTTCTTCGCCACTTCCCTCTGATGCTCCAATCCCACATACTGGCACATCTGGCCAACTTTTTCTTCCAGAGTCATGCGCGAAAGCAGATCATCCACTCGCTTTTCTATAGAGAGGTTGGAATTCAGATAAGCAGGGGTTTCTCCAACAAATCCTGTTCTCACAAAGAGTAAAATAATTAGCAGGCTTCCCCAAATTTTTATTTTTCTAATCATAAAAATTCCTCATCCAATTAACATTTTATCTGCTCTATCATTTATTATCTTTTATAATGTCACTCATTGTCCTTACCACTCATCAGAAT
>WGBF01000466.1 GCA_015494485.1 bacterium
ACCGCTTCCTGCAAATCCCCTGCGGAACGGCAAGCATTCCCATAATTGAACCAATATTCTGCCACATTGGGATGCTGCGCCACCAGCTTCTGGAATACGGTCCGGGCTTCGTCCGGGGAACCCATTTCAATCAGCACCGTACCCAAATTATTCATTGCCTGGGCATTGGCGGGATTCACCGCCAGTGCTCGCCGGTACCACTCCACCGCCTCCTCCGGTTTTTGCAGTGCTTTACAACTTTCCGCCAGATAGAATGGTACCCAATCGCCCAGAAGTGATGTTGTGTGTTCTGCTACGGGTTTTAAATACTGATATGCCTTTTGGAATTGTTTTAAGCGAAAATGCGCGTTTCCCAGATAGGCCCGAATGAGCGCGCTTTGGGGATGCGCTTTCAAACCGGATTCCAGAACGGAAATAGCAGGCGCAACATGATCACCTTCCAGCAGGGTTACTCCCAGGTATACCCAGCCGGTTTCATGCTCCGGGTGGGCTTTGGTTAATTGCCGGAATACCCGTTCTGCCTGGTGGAATTGTTTGCGGTGCAGATACAGTTTTCCCAGCCAGAACAACACGTCGGGGGCTTCGGAAGCCAACTGGTACGCTTTTGTGGCTGCTTCCAATGCTGCATCAACATGGTGTAGTTGAAAATAGCTCTGACTTAAAACTAAAAATACTCTGGCTTCGGTTTCCTGGTGTTCCAGGAGTTGCTGACAAATTTGAATGGCCTGGTCCGGATGACCCATGTGCAATAATTCTTCCGCCGCAGAAAGTAATTCCGTCTCTGAGCTCACATCTACTTCCTTAATTTACATATGGCATATTAGAGTATTCGGTGAATTTTCAGAATATTTAATAATTTTGTTATTCAGAGGCAGGAATTTTCACAGCAAAAACAGGATGGAATAAAAAAATGAGCCCCTTCCTCCGAAGAGGTTGGGGCCCATTGCTTGGGGAGAGACACAGGCAAAACAGTTTGTTATTTCAGAAATACCATTGCTTTGGTCTGAATGCCATTGGGTGACCGCAACTGATAGAAGTACAGACCGGAGGCGACGGTATTGCCATGGTCATCGGTAGCGTTCCAGCGGAATTTGTAACTTCCGGGATCCAGAACACCTTTGTACAGCACTTTCACCCGCTGACCCAGCACGTTATAGATGGCCAGGGTAACTTCCTGACGCTGCGCAATATCCACTCGAATGGTGGTGCTGGGGTTAAAGGGGTTCGGATAGGCATCATACAACCGATTGGTCTTAATGACCACGGCATCGCCATGATCTTCGATTCCGGTTACCTGCATCGGTACCTCAACGGTCGGATTTAAACCGGTCTGCTCATTCACTTCAAATGTCACGGTAGCATCTTTATAGCCAGGACCGGTGGCTTTCAGTTCGTAGGTACCGTAGGTTTCAATCGGCAGCTCAAAACTACCATTGTCATCCACCATGGTGGCAGAGAACCATTCCGTATCGCCCGCTTTCCGAACCAGCAAGGTAATTCCGCTCAAATCGCTGCTGGCTTTCTTATTAAAGCTGCTGTTGGTGTTGACGGTAACTTCACCGCTCACCTTACCCACAGCGCTGTTCATATCCCGTTTGGCCAGCACAAAGTCAATTCCGGTCCGGTCGCCGTGAATAACCAGCGTGTCGGCTTCTTCTGCGGAATATTTATCGTTGTAGAATTCCGGAATGTAACCGAAGGAACCCCATGCCTGAAGCACTACTGTTGTTCCATCCGGGAAACCGGTCAATTTGTAGTTACCGGCGGAATCAATATCTGCATACTTAATACCAACCGTGGAGTACGCAATTACCTGAGCAAACGGCGGTACTTCGCCATCTTCACCCAGAACCGTACCACTGATGCTGAATAACGTATCCTTGGGCGTCGGCATTAAGGTAAAGTTCACATTACTGATCACGCTATCCGCTGTAATCTGGATCGGATCTGCGGTATAGGGTGTGGGTTCTTCTTCGTAAAATTCAACAAAGTAATTTTCTTTATACGCAAACCCGATTACGCTATCGGCTTCCAGGAAGGTTTTGCCGGTGTAGGTGTAATTTCCGTTGGTATCGGTAACGGCAAAGAGACTATTGTAGAAGTTGTGACGTGCTGTATAACTGACGAAGCCTACGTGCGCACCGGCAATGGGTTCACCGGTAGACTCATCGGTAACTGTACCGGTGATGGTGTAATCCCGAAGATCACCAATCGCCGGCATGTTGAAATCAATTCCGGAAACATCCTGATCGCTGACTTCCACCGGATCTGCATTGAATACCAGCACTTCGTTATCGTAAAAGAGGGTCACCAGGGCAAAATGACCTTCCACGTTGGCAATACCATCGCAGCGCACGATGTAGGTATCGTTGGGAGCAAGTTTAATGGTATAATCGCCGGCGGTATCCGGAATACCAACAAAGATACGCCCGGTGTTTAAGGAATGCGCCGTTACATACAACCAGCGATAATCACCCACATTGGTCACATTTCCGGATAAAAGCCGAAATTCCTGAAGATTAATTTCCAGATGAGCGGTATCATTTTCCGCAACGGTTACAAATGCATTCCAATCCAGATATTCATCCGAACCCGGGATACGCACCAGATATTCTCCCGGACGGACGCCCCGGAAAAACTCCCCATTTTCATCGGTGGTTGCTGTATATGGCGGATTAAAGGAATTCCACGGTTCTCCTGAGATTACCTTACCCTGATTGACCGGAACAATAAACACAGTTACCCCGGCAACAGGATTCCCTTTAAACGTTACAACACCGGCAATGGCAGAATTAAACGTTAACGGCACCAGAGCAATATCCACCGTAACCGTCTGGGCCTCATCCACCGTAACGGTATCCACAAACGGTTCGTAATTGAATTCATCACCCTGTTTTACCGCATACGTACCCGGCGCCACCATCTGAGAGTAATTACCTGTGGGGCCTGAAAAGGTTACCAGGGTATCCGGCACATCGTAGTTCGACTGAACTTTTAAAATCAAAATCGGATGATGCGGAACAGGTGTACCGTCTGTTGCCAGCGTAACCTGTCCGGTAATAAATCCAGGGGTTTGAGCGAACGGCAGGGATACCAATCCCAAAAGCACCGCTACGATCAAAATCCCCAAAAATGGTTTAGAACGTTTCATGGATGAACCTCCTTTTATTATGTTCAATCGTTGTAAATCCGATTTTTATATTACAACTCTTGTGCCAGAAAAACACAAACCTACATGTTGAATAATTTTCAAGCAAACACCGCTATATGCATTTATATTTACAATTATTTGAATACGATTAGCGCTTCTGAAAGATTTTCGGAAAATAATACCGGGCTTGCACTTCGTACTATGAAAAAATTTCATAGTGCCCATGAAATAAATAAATAGGTGTATCCAGGATTCCCTTTCCCGGGAATCCCCGATACCATACCTATCCGCACCTTCCGGGTAGCATATTGCCTCATTTGCCGTGAATTGAGCCATCGGTACATGTTCCACAATACCCAGCCGGTGTAAGCGGCAATGGTAACGGAGCGGATTTTGTACATGCGGTTATATTGGGCATAATACGCATCAAAATTTTGGCGGGCGTTCAGATAGGCTTTCTCCCGGTGAGCCGTTTCAACAATGCTGTAAATCATTCCCCCCAACAGCGTTACAGAAATGGTGGATCGAACCAGTGCGTTTTTGTTTCGGGAGCGCAAATATTCCCCTGTCCCTGGTAGCACGGCGGACAAACCAAATTGCCACATGGGAACGGATGTTGCGTATTGCGTGGGTGGAATTGTATCCCGGGACGCACCAGGTGGTTTGGTTGGAAAAAGGGGTCTCCGATTTTTCCGGTACCAATTGTAAAATTCCATGATTTTGGGAGAGGTAATTTTGGGATTGGGCTGAAAATTGGGATCGGTATTTAAAATTTCATCGATAATCGCTTTCGCCCGCGCCGTATCATTTAACGCATACGCAGCATTTAACATGTATTCGTAGATTGCCAGGCTATCCTGGCGACTGATTCCCGGCTCCCCCAGGAAATAACGTCCTTTTTTTAACACTTCCTTAAATTGAAATTGCTGAAAGAGCCGTTCCAGCTCTTTAACCGGGCCGGAAGCCGGTTGTGCGTATCCCCATTGAAGGGAAAATACAATAGCAAGGGCAAGCCATATTTTTCTCGTCATGGTTTCATCCATCTGTTCCTGAAATGGGTAATTCTTTGAGCACGACACGGTAGTTTAATTCTGTTTGGTGGTCGGGGCGAATTGTATCCCGAAACGTTTGATAGAATTCATTCGTAATTTCAATCACGTGAGGCTCACGTGTCAACAGAATGGGGTGGTCCAGCGGTGTTACCCCAATTTTAACCCCATCAATAAACACCACACCCCAGGGCACTACCACCAGATTCAGGCGGACAAACAGGGAATCCAGATTATACGTAAAAACATTCAGTTTTCCGCCCTGGACGGTGATGCTATCCGAATACGACGGGTAATCCGGATTTTGCAACGATAACAAATACTTTCCGGGACGAATTTCCAGCGGGCCACGCATGGGGGTTACGTCAATAAACTGATAATCCAGGTACACCCGCGCCCAGGGAAATGTTTTTATCAGAAGGCGCGCCGTTTTTGGTAGAGCGGCTTCCGGTTTTTCCGGTGGAAGTGGTTGTGTGTTTCCCTCCGGTGAAGGTAATTGACCATCTGGCGCGGTATTCTCTTCCGGAGTAATATTGGCCACTGGTTGAGTGGTATCCGCCCGATTGCTGGCCGTATCCGATACGACCGATAACGAATCGGCGACAGAAATCGCCACGCCGCCGGAGGGACTTTGCCGTCCCCAGTACCACAAACCCAATAATATCAGCGTGAGTACAAAAACGGCAGCCAACAAAATTCGTTGAATTCCCTTATTTTGCGGTTCCTCCGCAGACACCGCTGGCGCAATGGGTTGGGGTACGGCTTCATCTGTTTCCGCGGGTTGCAATAGTTTCCGAAATGCCGCTGCCACTTCAAGCGCCGATTGAAAACGACGGGCGGGGTCTTTCTGAAGCATCCGGGTAACAATGGCTTCCACCGCTTCGGGGACATCCGGATTTACCGTTCTCACCGACGGAGGGTCTTTGGACAAAATATTGGCAAACACAGTACTCATTTGTTCGGCATAAAAGGGATGCGTACTGGTAAACAGTTGATAATAAATCACCCCCAGGGCAAACACATCCACTGCCGGAGTAGGCGGATAATTGTTGATTTGCTCCGGAGCCATGTACAGCGGCGTGCCCAGAATTCCCCCACTGTGGGTAAT
>WGBF01000467.1 GCA_015494485.1 bacterium
GGGGGAATTTTCACCGTATCTTTCGGTTTAAAAACAAAATCCAATTCCATTCATGAGCACCGCGCCAAAACAACGCACCATTGCGGAAATTCCCGTTCAGTTTGTAAAAGGCATGGGAGAAAAACGCGCCGAAGCCTTCCGCAAATTCCAAGTGGAAACGGTAGAAGATTTGCTGGAATTCATCCCTCGGCGCTATCTGGACCGGAGTACCATTTCCCCCATTGCCAAGGTGCAGTTAAATGAAGAAGCCACGGTTATCGGCGAAGTCATCAGCACGGAGGTTGTCACGCGGGGTAAGCGCCGTTTGATTGTTCGCATTTACGACCGCAGTGGTGTGCTGGAAGGGGTGTGGTTTAACCAGATTGACCTGTTTAAACGCATTTTTTCCGTTGGCCAGACGGTGGCATTTAGCGGAAAAGTGGGGCGCTACCGCCACTGGCAGATGGTTCACCCGGATTTCGATATTTTAAGCCAATCCCGTGAACCGTTGCACACCAGCCAGATCATTCCCATTTACCCCGGTAGTGAAACGCTTAAAAAAGTTGGCCTGAACAGCTATGCCATTCGGCGGATTGTTAAAAACGCCCTGGAACAGTTTGGAGCACAGATTCCGGAAACCCTGCCCGCCCCGTTGCTGGAAAAATACCGCCTGCTTCCCCGCACCGCCGCTTACCGGGCCATCCATTTTCCGGACACCCCCGAACAGGTGCAGCAGGCCATTCAGCGCTTCAAATACGAAGAAATCTTCTACCTGCAGCTTCTGATGGGCGTTTTTCGTCATCAACACAAGAAAGCCAATCCGGGGTTGCAATTCGCCATTCAAAACGATTTTTTACGAAAGGTAATGGAAAAACTCCCCTTTGAACTCACCGGCGCCCAGCGCCGTGTATTGCGCGACATTTACCGGGACCTCACCAGTGGCCGCCCCATGAATCGCCTGGTTCAGGGGGATGTTGGTTCCGGGAAAACCATTGTGGCCGTGCTGACCATGCTCATGGCCTTTACGGCCGGCTACCAGGCAGCAATGATGGCCCCCACGGAAATTCTGGCCCAACAGCATTATCTGAACCTGGTGGAACTGCTGGACCCATTTGACGTCCGTGTGGCCCTGCTTATCGGAAGTTTACCGGCGCGGCAGAAGAGCGAAATTCAACGCCAGATCGCTGCCGGAGAAGTGGACCTGGTCATTGGCACTCACGCGTTAATTCAGGAAGACATCCAATTTGCACGGCTGGGGCTGGTGGTTATTGATGAGCAGCATCGTTTTGGGGTACTGCAACGGGGCAATCTGATCGCCAAGGGCCATCGCCCCCATGTGCTGGTGATGACGGCTACTCCCATTCCCCGCACCCTGGCACTAACGTTGTACGGCGACCTGGATGTGTCTATTATTGATGAATTGCCCCCCGGACGCCAAAAAATCATCACAGCCTGGCGCACGGAAAGCAGCCTGCCCAAAATATTCCGCTTTATTGAAGAACGGATTCGCGCCGGCGACCAGGCATATATTGTGTACCCCCTCATCGACGAATCCGAAAAGATAGATTTAAAAGCCGCCAAAGCGGCGTTCAAGCAATTTCAACAGGTATTTCCGGATTTTCGGGTGGGGTTGTTGCACGGGCGGATGAGCATTAAGGAAAAAGACGCCGTGATGCATGCTTTCAAACGAGGGGAGATTCACATTCTGGTGAGTACGACCGTTATCGAAGTGGGGGTGGACGTGCCCAATGCCACCATTATGCTCATTGAACACGCGGAACGGTTTGGATTAAGCCAACTGCACCAGTTGCGGGGACGCATTGGCCGGGGGCATAAAAAGTCCTATTGCATTCTGGTTACTCCGGAAAATATTAACGAGGTGGCCCAACAACGCATGCGCGTCATGGAGGAAACAAGCGACGGATTCCGCATTGCCGAGGAAGATTTGCGGTTGCGGGGTTCCGGCGAGTTTCTGGGCACCCGCCAGCACGGGCTCTCCGATTTAAAATACGTGGACCTGGTGAGGGATGTAAAATTGATTCAGAATGCCCGGGAGGATGCCTTTCAGCTATTGAAACAGGACCCTCAATTGCGTAAGCCGGAACATGCTGTCATTCGCCAGCGCTTCTTTAAATTATTTGCTGACAAATTTGAACTGGCTCAAATTGCCTGAGGTGCCTTGCTCACCAATTCCCTGTTGGATTTTTCAGGAATCCCCTTAAATTATACCGGTTTAACCAAAAGCAGGGATTTGATATGGAACGTCTTACGTCAGTGATATTGCTCCTTTTCGGTTTTACGTTGTTCGCGTTCGGGCAAAACAGCCAGAAACCATCCCCCCAGACCATCGCCAATCAAATGGTCCAGACGGCGCTGGCCGAACGCCAGGCTTACCGCTGGCTGGAGGATTTATGCACAACCATCGGCCCCCGCTTAAGCGGGTCAAAAGCGGCAGTACAAGCAGCCCATTGGGCGGCAGATATATTAACCGCCAACGGGGCGGATACCGTCTGGCTTCAACCCGTAATGGTTCCGCACTGGGTACGGGGTTCAGTAGAAGAATTGACGGTACATGCTGGCAACGGCCATTCTGAACCGCTAAGCATTACCGCGTTGGGCGGAACCATCGGTACCCCACCGGAAGGGATAACAGCACCTGTCATTCGGTTGAAGAACTTCGACGAACTCAAAGCCCGACGTCAGGAAGTAGCGGGCAAAATTGTATTTTTTGATTTTCCCATGGATGCCAAAAAAGTTAATACCTTCCGTGCCTATGGCGAAGCGGTTCAATACCGGGTGTTTGGGGCCATTCGTGCCGCACGATATGGCGCCAGAGCCGTTTTAATTCGTTCCGTTACCACCCGATATGACGATGTTCCCCACACCGGCGTAATGATTTATGCCGATAGCGTGCGCAAGATTCCTGCTGCCGCGTTAAGCTGGCAGGCAGCGGATACCTTTAACCGCTTACTGGATCAACATCCCAATGTAACCGTGACGTTACGTTTATCGGCACAAATTTTGGCCGATACCCTGAACTACAACGTCATCGGCGAAATTCGGGGTACGGAAAGGCCGGATGAAATCATCGTGGTGGGCGGACACCTGGATAGCTGGGATGTGGGGTGCGGCGCCCACGATGACGGCGCCGGAATCGTTCAGGCGATGGAAGTCCTGTCCCTGTTTCATCGACTTCAAATCCGCCCCAAACGCACCATCCGCTGTGTCTTATTCATTAATGAAGAAAACGGAAGTCGGGGTGCGCGGACTTATGCGGATTTTGCCAAAACCGAAGGCCGGATGCATTACGCCGCCATGGAATCGGATCGGGGAGGTTTTACCCCACGGGGATTTACCACCTCCGCGGATTCAGCCATCCTTGCCCAAATGCAGGCCTGGTTGCCCTACCTGCGCACCGCCCGCATTGAATGGATTCGCAAAGGTGGCAGCGGCGCGGATGTTTCTCGAATACCGAATTGCCCAATTAAAATGGGTTATTTCCCGGATGATCAACGATATTTTGATTTTCACCACTCAAACAATGACGTATTTTCCGGTGTACATCCCCGGGAACTGGAACTGGGCAGTGCAGCTATGGGCATTATGACGTATTTGTTAAGCGAGACGGATATTCAAATGCCGACAGGCACCAATCGGTATTCCACGCATTAAATCAGGCAGGGTATCTATCGGAAATGTAATTTTTGAGCATTTCGTTTTCGGTGGATAAATCGCTCAGCTGATGCTTTACAATATCGCCAATGGAGATAATGCCAGCCAATGCGCCGTTTTCAAAGACGGGCACATGGCGAATGCGCTTTTCGGTCATAAGTCGTTTAATATCTTCCACGTTATCTGCCGGTGAAGCCACAAACAAATGACGGGTCATCACCCGTTCAATAGGCAGGGAACGAATTTCTTCCAGATTGGAATGTGCCAGGCGCAGGATGTCCCGTTCCGTTAAAATTCCCTCCACTTCGCCCTGTTCATTGACCACCAACACGGAACCAATCTTTTCTTCAACCAGCGTGCAAATGGCATCGTACACCGTGCGCCCTTTATGAATTGTTACCACCTTATTTCCCTTTTGCTTAAGGATATCCAATACTTTCATGGTATTCCTCCTTTTATTTAAGTGGAATAATATTTTACATATGTGAGTATTTTTAATATGCATGCCACCATACAAAGATTCAAGGTAAAAATGGCTGTTGTCTCATTTTTTTGGATGAATTCGATTTTTCGATCGATAATCTGATCCTTACCTGTTGAATTGAAGGAATATCCGCTCTTTTAATAATTACCTAAGAGATTTTTTTGGGGATATTTTTTGAAGTGGGAGATTTAATAGCAAATTAAAATAACGGGGAAGTACAAATAGTTACGCACTCTCTATTTGAGAATAAAACGGTCTTAATTCGACAATAAAAAAGGCGGCCCTATTATGAAGCCGCCCTTTTTGCAAGATGGTATTTTTCACTGCTTTCAGGTCAAATAACTTTCCCGCTGCTTGTACACATAGACAAATACCGCCAGAATTAACAGGAATTCAATAAACAAAATGAGAGGATTGACAGAAAACTTGGGAGCAACCATTACCAACCGTTCAATAATAATCCCGACAAATACGAACAACGCAATAATGGCATATCCCCATTTGCTCCCTTTAATTTTCCGGAACAAGAGGGTAACAAACGGAATCAGGAACAATATGACCAGCACGCTGTACGCAAACTCACGGGTTGGGGAATGGGCAATGCGTTCTGCCAGGTACAATACTTCTTCCGGAATGTTTCCGTACCAGATGACCAGATATTGAGAGAAGAATTGATAAGCCCAGAAGATACTGAAGCCAAACATCAGCGTGGCCATATCCATATGGGCATGTTTAAACTCACTGCCAAATTCTTCCACAAACTGGTCATATCGCAAAAAGGTGATGATTCCGCCGAAAGCCAATGCCATGTAAAACGCTTCCACAAAGAAATACGCTCCAAACAGGGTACTCAACCAGGGATAATCCAAGCCCATTACCCAATCAAAGGCAATTAACGTCTGGGAAATAACGTAGCTAAACACATATAGCACCGCCCAGGTGTTCCGGGACGGGGCATCGCTCATGGAAGCCTTGGCAAATTTCATCCCAACAAAAAAGGTAATCAAAAACATTACCACATGGCGTGCCACAAAAAACGGTGTGTTTAACC
>WGBF01000468.1 GCA_015494485.1 bacterium
CCGAAGGACCGGCCGGCATATCGATGGAGATGCCCAGCGCGGCTACCTGCCGCTTGGCTTCGGTAACAAATGCATTGCCGGGGCCAAAAATTTTGTCCACCTTGGGCACGGATTCCGTCCCAAATGCCATGGCGGCAATGGCCTGTGCCCCACCGATTTTGAAAATGTTGGTAATACCCGTTAGTTGTGCCGCATACAAAATCGCCGGATGAATGGTGCCATCTTTTCGCGGCGGTGTAAACAAATACACATTGGGGCAACCGGCAATGCTGGCCGGAACTCCCAGCATTAACACGGTGGAAAAGAGGGGGGCACTACCACCCGGAATGTAAATGCCAATTTTTTCAATGGGCACGGCCTGCCGCCAGCAGGTAATCCCCGCTGTGGTTTCCACTTCCTGCCCATTGGCCCGCCACTGGGTTTGATGAAACAGGCGAATGTTGCGCTCCGCTGTGGCCAGCGCTTCCTTAAACCGGTCGGATAACTGCCCGGCAGCCGCTTCCAGCTCAGCCGGCGTGGCCCGAAAATCGTCCAGTTCCATACGGTCAAACTGCCGTGTAAACTCCCGAATTGCCGCATCCCCCCGTCGCCGCACTTCCCGCAGGACAAACGCCACCCGTTCTTCCAGGTCCACCAAATTTTCTACCGGTCGTTGAATTTTGGAAAGAACGTCCGGCTCCCTGGTGGTGAAAATTAATTCCATGATTCCTCCTTTAAAGTATCATTTTTTCAATTGGAACCACTAAAATTCCCTGGGCTCCATTTGCTTTGAGTTGTTCTATGATATCCCAGAATTCATCCTCCCGAATCACCGAATGCACCGATGACCAGCCTTCAGTGGCCAGCGGCATGATGGTCGGACTCTTCATTCCGGGTAAAATGCGGGTAATGGTTTCCAGTTTCTCATTGGGTGCATTCAATAAAATGTAGCGGAATTGTTCCGCTTTGCGAACGGCCTGCATGCGGAAGCGCAGTTTGTCCAGAAGTTGCTGTTTTTCCTCCGCCAGGTCCGGCGTGGCAATCATAACGGCTTCAGACTCAATCACCGTTTCCACCTCTTTTAACCCGTTGGAAATCAGCGTGCTGCCGGTGCTGACAATATCAAAGATGGCATCGGACATGCCAATGCCCGGGGCCACTTCCACCGAACCGCTGATTTCGTGGATGGTGGCTTCAATATTATGCTGTTGTAAAAATTTTCGCAGGATGTTTGGGTACGACGTGGCAATGCGTAATCCGTTTAACTGCTGGCGGTTTGCATAATCCATTTGTTTCGGTACAGCAATAGAGAGCCGGCACCGGGCAAACCCCAGACGGTCCACAATTTTCACTGGTTTCTCTTTTTCTTCTACCACATTCAACCCCACAATGCCAATATCCGCCACGCCATCGGCCACGCTTTCGGGAATGTCGTCATCCCGTAAATACAAAACCTGCAGGGGAAAATTCCGTGCGCGGGTTAACAGCCGTTTCTGGGATCCATTATCCAGGTGGATACCAGCTTCCTTTAACAAATTCAGGCTTTTTTCACTCAACCGCCCCGATTTTTGAATTGCCATGGTAATCATTCTGTGCGCGTCTCCTTCTGTTGTACAGGTCATAAAAAAAGCCCGGCTCCTGGTGGAACCGGGCTATACAAAACAATCATTCTATTTCTACTCAAAGACCGTCTGGAACCCCGGTTCCACTTCCCATAAAATAACAATGATGATGCTTATTATGCATCATAAAATGATTTCCTGCAAGGTTGGAAAGTTGAAACCGGTTCATCATCCACTTTCGTTTTTATTTTTCGGCGACAAAGTTAACACGAAAAAATCAAAATGCAAACTTTCTGTCCACTTTTCTTCAAATTTTCACACGCACTGGTATTTTTACACGATACTGTAATTTATTTCACTTTAAGACCATTCATTCACTTGTGAACTGCCCATAAAAACAGGTATTACTTAATCAGTATTATTTTCCTTGTTTGAACAAATTCGGGTGTTTTCATTACCACAATGTAGATTCCGGACGGGACGGGGGTCCCGGCATCCGTGGTACCATCCCATTGCACCGAATAGCGCCCGGCTTCATACAAACGCCGGGTCAGGGTGCGAATTTTTTCCCCAACAATGTTGTACACTGTAATGTTTACTTCTGCCCGATAGGGGATGGCAAATCGAAGCGTTGTCCACCCATTAAAGGGATTGGGATAATTGGGGGTTAATTCAAACTGTGTAACCACCGGTTGAGGGGGTATTTTTACGGATACAATGGGAGAAATGGGTGGAATTTGCGCATGTTTTTCTTCGGTGCTAATCACGTAAATAGCCGTTCCATACGGTGGCAATGTTACCGTGTAAGCCCCAAGGGCACTACCCTCCACCTGCACCGACGTATCTGCATACACATCGTTCACCCAATAAGTCTGGGTAGTACTGAACCCATCGGTAAATTTCAGTCCGGCGCCACTGATGTTCAGAGTTGCCGTTTGTTCGCTCCCGCTAAAGTTCATTACTGCCACACCGTTTTCATCCGGATAGGGCCGTAAAAAGGCATACACAATGCCGTTTCCCGTGGAAACGCGAATAAAATCGGATTCGTCGTTACTGTCCACATCGCCGTCGTGGTCCGTATCCCGCTTATGCTGATGAAACGCCGGAAATTGCGCCCGAATATGGGCCAGCTTCTGATAGTGAGGCGTCAACAAACTTTTTCCACCGAAATCCCAATCAATCACACCGCGGCGACGGGTATTCAGGTCCGGTTCACCCGGCGCCCCCATTCCCTTGCCAAATCCCACCTCCTGTCCATTGTACAGCAACGGAATTCCCGGCGCCATAAAAATTGCCGTGGCCATGGGCATGGTCTTTTCAAAGGAATTGTATTTGTAAGCAATGCGGTCTTCATCCTGGGTTTCCATGAAGCGCAAATAATAGCTGTTTTCTCCGGGGAAGTATCCGCCATTGTACAATTCATTGTGCAGGCCATTTACCGCAGAGCTGGAAAAACCAAAATCGCGCACCTGATTAAAGTAGAGTTTAAAATCATAGGCCGCGTCCACACCGCCATTGTGGTCGGCGTAAATGTATTCCGTCCCCACTCCGGTTCCGTCATCTTCACCCAGCAGAAGCACATCGGGTTTGGCGTGGCGAATCGCGTTGCGAAGGGGCTGGTCAAAATAGGCGCTGCCGTATCGGCGGTGGGGGCCCCAGTACACATCAAAACGGAATCCGTCAATGCCAAACTCTTCAATCCAGTATTTATACACATCCAGCATGTACGATTGGGGATCCACGTGAAGCCAGTTATAATTCAACAGCGCATCAGAGAAAGCACAATAGTAGTAAATACCTTCTTTGGTTTTGCAAATACCCAGCCCGTTATCATTATGGCTAATATACCCCGTTTGGTAGTAATTCCAGTATTGGGAATAGCTGCCATATTCTTTAGCTTCCACGGCAAAGGGATGGTATCGCCCGGTATGATTGGGGGTGACGTCCAGAATTACCTTCATGCCCAAATAATGGGCGCGCTGGACAAAGGCCTTAAAATCTTCTGCTGTACCGTATTCCGGGGCAACCTGATAAAAATCAACAATATTGTAGCCAATATTGATTTGGTTGTCGATGGTGCCTTCGGTATCCATTACCGGTAATACCCAGATCACATTAAAGCCCATGGATTTAATATAGTCCAGGTTGGGAATGGCTGCCTGGATGGTACCCTCCGGGGTAAATGCCTTAAAGAACAGGCAATAAATGCGGGCGTTCTTCACCCAGGAAGGATTGACTGGATAATCATCAAAGTACAGGCCACCGGTGGAATCCAGATTGAAAAAGCTTCCGGTGGAATCACTCAAGCCATCACTATCGGTAACTTTTAATCCGACGAAATATTCTCCCGGCGTTGCAGGCACCGAAAAAGAGACCGAACCGTCCGTATTGCCAGAAACGTCCGTCAAAGGCTCCGGATTGCGGGGATCATCGAACCATTGGTAGGTAATGGCCTGGCCATCCGGGTCCGTACTGGCAGTGCCGGTCACGGTAATGGTTGTGCCGTCATACGACCACTGGATTTTTGCGAAGGGGGCATGATTCACCACCCGCTCAATTACCAAAGGTTTGGAGGGTTCCCAGGTCCCGTTCAATTCGGCTTCCAGGACGATGGTGTTATCGCCTTCCTCCAGGGCAATTGTGGTATCCACCAGCCCGTCGGACACGGATACCTGAGCAGTATCGTTGTTAAAAATCAGACGGGCAGTGGTAATGCTGGTATTTAATTCCCCGGCTTCGGTGAAAATTCCTCCTTGAATTCGCCACTGAGCGGCGCGGGTGGTAGCCGGCAGCGTAAATAATTGCACCAGATCGGCACGGACGGTAAAAGAGGCCGTTTCTTCGGCGGTGCTTCCACCCGTCGTACTGGCCTGCAGAAAAAGGGTTTGCTCCCCGTCCTCCAGCGCATCCGGTATGCGGAAAACCAATTGTTTCGTGTCCGGGTTGTAGGAATCCCCAATATGCTGGTACGTGTATGGCCCCACCTGTAAGACAATGGATGCCGTATCCACTGTATCCCCTACAGCCGGAAAAATGTACGCCGTTACTTCAGGGTGCCGGGTACGAATGTCGTCGGAAGTTTCATTGGGCAACAGGTAAAAAATGGTGGGATTTTTTACAAAAATAATGGAATTATTGTAGTTGGCAGGGTCCTGGCGGGGATTACGGGGATCGGACAACCACCCACTGCTGCTGCCGTTTTCGTTGAATTTGTATTCGTAAGCCCCCGGCTTCATGGGATTGGTCTCCGGGCCACCAATGCGAAGACGTTCCGTTTTGTACCACGCCCCCAGATTGGCATCGTACGTCATGGCAAACCGGGGGTCAGAAATCACCCCGTTTTTATTATTGGCCCAGTTGTTAAATTCCCCGGCCAGATACACCACATTGGGATTTCCTGTGGGATAATAATAAAAGGTAACATCCACACTGTCGCTCTGCCCAAACAGGGGTAGTAATCCACTAAGCAGAAGAATAATCATAGCAATTATGGTCAATGTGTGCTTCATTGGTCTTCCTTGTGTTGGTTGATTGGGATATGAAATACCCAGGTGGTAAAACCGGGTATGTTTTGAAAATACACCTTCTCCATTTTAAAGCTGAGGGAACCACCGTTCAGGGCAGTGGCATCTTCCCATTGAAA
>WGBF01000469.1 GCA_015494485.1 bacterium
CTACTTAACCATATCGTTATATTTAAAAATATTTTACAATCATAAACAAATATGACAAAAATCATATTTCTCCCTAACTACTGTCATGGTTTTGGGAAATTATTTTTTTTTAATTACCCCCTAAGATTTACGATGGACAACAATTGACACTTATAAACTAAAACGCGGGAGATAATGTATGGCACTGACGCGTCGCAGTTTTCTAAAGTTAGCCCTGTCCGGGGCGGGGGCTGCAGCAATTTCATCCTTACACCCAACGGAATTGTTCACGTTTTTCAAGCCCATTGACGTGGAAAATCCGCTGGCAGCGTATCCCAATCGGGGCTGGGAGCGGGTCTTCCGGGATTTGTGGAAATACGACATGGAATTTTCCTTTCTTTGCGCGCCCAATGACACCCACAACTGCTTGCTAAAGGCCCATGTTAAGAACAATGTTATTGTGCGGATTGCCCCCAGTTTTGGCTTTTCCCAGGCCACGGACGTGTACGGGAACCGCCCTTCCAGCCGGTGGGAACCCCGGTGTTGCCAGAAGGGGCTTGCCCTTGTGCGTCGGTTTTACGGTGACCGCCGGGTAAAATTCCCCATGGTTCGAAAAGGATTTTTGGAATGGGTTAAGGCGGGCTTTCCCCGGGAAGAAAACGGGAAACCGCCCAAAAAGTACCTGGAAGGACGTGGCAAAGAACCTTTCATTAAAATTTCCTGGGAAGAATTATTCGACATTACAGCGCGCACAATGGAAAATATTGCCCGTACCTACAGTGGCGAACAGGGCAAAAAATACCTGAAGGCGCAGGGATACGATCCCCTCATGATCGAAGCCATGCAGGGTGCGGGTGTGCAAACCCTCAAATTCCGGGGCGGCATGCCACCATTGGGTGCTACCCGTATTTTTGCGCAGTACCGCCTGGCAAACATGATGGCCCTACTGGATGACCACATTCGCAACGTCGGGCCTGAAAAAGCTAAAGGCGCCCGCGGCTGGGACAATTATTCCTGGCATACGGATCTCCCGCCGGGACACCCAATGGTCACCGGGCAGCAAACCGTGGATTTTGACCTGGTGTGTGTGGAACGGGCCAAACACGTGGTGGTATGGGGAATGAACTGGATTACCACCAAAATGCCCGATGCCCACTGGCTTACGGAAGCCCGGTTAAAAGGGGCAAAAGTGACGGTGATTGCCTGTGAATACAGTGCCACGTGTAATAAGGCGGACAACGTGCTGATTGTGCGTCCGGGTACCGATCCGGCACTGGCGCTGGGGTTTGCCCATGTAATTCTCAAAGAAAAACGCTATGATGCCAATTACCTGAAAAAATACACGGATCTTCCGCTGCTGGTGCGGATGGACAATTTGAAATTCCTGAAACCCGAAGATATTATCCCCAATTATCAACCCAAACCCCTTAACAATTACATTGAGATCCTGAAAAAAGGGCAATCCATCCCCATCCAGCCCAAGCAGGCCCGTCCCATGATTTCGGAAGAAATGCGCAAGGAGTGGAGCGATTTTGTTGTGTGGGATACCCGCAAGGGCAAACCTCAGGTCATCACCCGCGATGACTACGGCAAACGGTTTGAACGGAAAGGGATTCAGCCCGCTCTGGAAGGCACATTTACTGTTACCACTGTGGACGGAAAAAGCGTTGAAGTTCGACCGGTATTTGACCTGTTAAAATCGTACGTGATGGACAACTTCTCCCCGGAAGCGGTGGAAGAGATTACCTGGGCACCGCGCCAGGGAATTGTGGATGTTGCCCGCCAGCTGGCTGAACATGCCGGCAATACCTTAATTACCGTTGGCATGGGGCCCAACCAATTTTTCAATAATGATTTAAAAGACCGTGCCATGTTTTTCCTGGCCGCGTTAACCCGAAACATCGGGCGCTTAACGGCTAATATTGGTAGTTATGCGGGGAATTACCGGGCGGCATTTTTTAACGGACTCCCCACCTACATTGCCGAAGACCCGTTTAACATCCAACTGGATCCACAAAAACCGGTAAAAACCAAACGGTATTTTACCCCGGAATCTGTTCATTACTTCAACGACGGCGATAAAAT
Source organism: bacterium (assembly GCA_015494485.1). Lineage (GTDB taxonomy): Bacteria > Calditrichota > Calditrichia > RBG-13-44-9 > J042 > WGBF01. The sequence goes on from WGBF01000469.1 coordinate 2,065, forward strand.
TCTGCGGGTTGGTAAAAAGGTTCTCACCGGGAAGTCCCACACCCCCACCCCAACGAAATCCATTTTGGTGTCCAATTCCAACTCCCTGATTGGTAATGCCAAGTGGCACTACGAAAGCGTCATTAACATCTTTCCCAAGGTGGAATTTATTGGCGTTCAGGAATGGTGGTGGACGGCGTCCTGCGAATACGCCGACGTGGTATTTCCGGTAGATTCCTGGGGTGAATTTAAAAATGTGGATGCCACAATCTCCGTAACCAATCCGTTTCTTTATATGTTTCCCCGCTCCCCGTTCCCGCGAATCTTTAACACCAAGGGCGACATTGAAATTGCAGCGGGTTTAGCCCGGGCATTTACCCGGCTAACGGGAGATAAGCGCTTCGAAAATTACTTCAAATTCGTCTTTGACGGAAAAGCCGATGTTTACCTCCAACGGGTATTTGACAACAGCAACGCAACACGCGGTTACCGGGTAAGCGAACTGGAAAAACGCGCGCAGCAGGGTATTCCGGCTCTATTAATGTCACGCACCACCCCCAAATTTATTGGCTATGAACAGATGGAGGAAAACAAACCCTGGTACGGCAAGACCGGACGGCTGGAATTTTACCGGGATGAAGATGAATTCCTGATTAATGGTGAAAATTTGCCGGTTTATCGGGAACCGGTCGATTCCACCTTTTACGAACCCAATGTGATTGTCGCCAAGCCTCATCCCGCCATTAAACCCGAAACGCCATCCCAATGGGGCGCTGCGGATGACGATTTATCCACCGATATCCGCCAGGGACGGAACATTGTAAAAAGCTGGAATGAGATTAAAGGCACCCAGCATCCGTTAATGCGCCAGGACCAAAAATACCGGTTCATTTTCCACACCCCCAAATACCGGCACTCCGCACATACCACGCCGGTGGATACCGACGTGGTTGCAATCTGGTTTGGTCCTTTTGGGGATATTTACCGTCATGATAAACGGATGCCATTCATTACTGAACTGTATGTAGACATCAATCCGTTGGATGCCAAGGAACTGGGCCTGGAAGATGGCGATTATGCTTTCATTGATGCCGACCCCTCTGACCGCCCATTCCGGAACTGGCAGCAGAAGAAGGATTCCGAAGAGTACGAAGTAGCCCGACTCATGGCCCGAATTCGATATTATCCGGGTACACCGCGGGGCGTGGTGCGCATGTGGCACAACAGTTATGCGGCGACCTTCGGTACCGTAAAAGGGGCAAAAGAAAATCCCACCGGATTGGCCAAAAACTTACAGACCGGCTATCAGGCGCTTTTCCGCCGGGGTTCCCACCAGAGTTGTACCCGCGGCTGGATCAAACCCACCCACATGACGGATTCGCTGGTTCGCAAAGGCCTGTTCGGACAGAAAATTGGGAAGGGATTTGCGCCAGATATTCACTGCCCCACGGGTGCTCCCCGGGAATCATTCGTAAAAATAGAATTTGCCGAACCCGGTGGCATCGAAGGAAAACGCCTGTGGCGCCCCGCCGAACTGAAAATCCGCCCCACGTATGAAAAAGATGTGTTTCACAAATACTTAAACGGTGGTTTCGTCAAGAAAAAGAAATAAGCAAGAAATGTTAATAGAAGGAGAATGCAATGCCCAAAGTAAAAAACTGGCAGATTAATCGGGAAATGGAATATCCGTATGAAGAAAACCGCCCCAAGCGACAAATCGGGTATGTATTTGATATCAATAAATGCATTGCCTGCCAGACCTGTACCGTTGCCTGCAAAACCACCTGGACGTCCGGGAAAGGCCAGGAAGTGATGTTCTGGAACAATGTGGAGACCAAACCCTACGGTGGTTATCCCATTCAATGGGACATTGAGGTGCTGCAACGGCTGGATGGACAAAGCTGGGACGACGAAAAGCAAACGTACGAAGGAAAGACCGTGTTTGAAGCCGCTCCACAGGGTGAACGGGTGCTGGGATGGCTTCCCAAGGAAGAAGATTACGCCTATCCCAATCTGGGTGAGGACGAATGTGCCGGCATTGTAGAAAAAGGCCAATACTTTACGGGAATTCACCCGGTGTGGATGTTTTACCTGGCGCGCATTTGTAATCACTGTACGTATCCGGCATGTCTGGCAGCCTGTCCCCGCAAGGCGATTTACAAGCGGCAGGAAGATGGCATTGTGTTAATTGACCAGGCCCGTTGCCGGGGCTACCGGGAATGCGTCCGCGCCTGTCCGTACAAGAAAACGTTTTTCAACCTGGTTACCCGCGTGTCCGAAAAGTGCATTGGTTGCTATCCGCTTATTGAAAAAGGGGAACAACCCCGCTGCGTGCAAACGTGCATCGGGAAAATTCGTTTGCAGGGATTTTTAAGTAAACCGGAAGAAGCCCGGCGGGATAATCCGATTGACTTAATTGTGCATTTTAAGAAAGTGGCCTTACCGCTCTTTCCCCAATTTGGGCTGGAGCCCAACGTGTACTACATCCCGCCCGTCCACGTACCGCGGGACTTTCTGGAGCAGCTTTTTGGGCCGGGTGTCGAATCGGCCATTGAAACCTACCGGAATGTTCATGAAGACAAGGAATTGCTGGGAGCATTCATGTTATTTGGTGCATCCCCCAAAATTATTCATTCCTTCCGCGTGAAAGGCGAAACAGCCATTGGCTATGATGAAAAGGGGGATGAAGTCGTACGCGTACCATTTAGTGAACCGCTTTACATTCGCCCGTATTTCGACCGAAAGCACGATACGTATCGTCACAATATAAGCTAAGGAGGCGAAAATGCAGAAAACAACCGTACTCCACATAATTGGCGTTGTTCTTATTGCGTTTTTCCTCGGCTGCCAACAAAGTCCGGAGCCCCAGGGCAGCACCGAAAATCAAATTATTTCGGTACCGGTGGCGCAGATCTCGTTTGACGATCCGCGTTCCATCAATTTTAACCGTGCCCCGGCTACGACCATCAAAATGCTGCCGCAAAATATTATCGCACCAATTTTGAAAACCGCATCCGTAACAGAACTGACGGTTCGTTCCGTGTATAACCAGGATTGGATTGCTTTCCAGCTTGAATGGGAAGACCAAACCCGAAATGCCGTGGTGGATGTGGACAAATTTACAGATCAGGTCGCCGTTCAATTTCCCCTGGATCCGAACAATCCCCCCTCTTTTATGATGGGGAATAAAGACGGCCGGGTGCACATCATCCATTGGAAAGCCATCTGGCAGGATGATATCGACAAAGGGTACCGGGATGTGCAAACCCTTCATCCCAACTACTGGGTGGATATGTACTTTTTTGTAGATGAGCCGGTGTTTGCCGAAGGGGAACTGCCCAAAGAACCTAATATCCGGCATTTTCAATCCATTGAAGCACAACGTTACATGCCGGGCATTTTCACCCGGAATCCGGTTTCCTTGGTAAATCGCACGACCCCGGTAGAAGAAGCCATGGCCGAAGGATTTGGCACATTCACCACTCAGCCCCGTCAAAATGCCAATGGATGGGGCACATGGCAAAACAATCGCTGGAAGGTGGTCATTGTTCGTCCTCTGGTATCCGAAGACGTCAATGATGCGCC
>WGBF01000470.1 GCA_015494485.1 bacterium
ACTTCACTGCCCCACAGCCACAGGCGCACCACCATACGGAACAGCAAATAAAGCTGGCCGATGAAAAAGGTCAGGAAAATCGCGCCCATGGTGCCACCCCGGGCTCCGGGGGCAAGTACGGCGTAAACCAGCATTCCTAAAAATGCCACAAGCAGAAATACACCCATCAATCCCAGGGTGCGAAGGGGGTGCTTAAACACCATGCCCAATCCCTGGAGCATTGCCCGGGGTACAAAGCGGATGTTGTGCGCCACAGCCGCAATCCGGGAAAAATCAAATGCCAGGTGGGTAAGCAGTGCCAGGAGCCACACCACCAGCCATTTACCCAGCGTGTAGTAAAACACAATGCGTTCATCGGTAACATCCCGACTCATTTGCCGAATACTTGCAGAAAGAACAGGTAACAATTGCCCCAGAATAAGGTAATACACAATACCGAACACGCCGGCCAACACCACAAAACGTCCCCAATAGGTTCCCACAGCGTTCCAGAAGCTGCGTTCCGTATCCGAGGCCATTTTGCCAAATGCCCCGGCAGAAAACAACACCCAGATCAATATGTAGGCCACACCCAGCCACACCAATCCCGGAAAGGCCTGAAACGGGCGCCCGGTAATCAGCGCATCCAGCGGGCTGAGGATTGCCCCCATTCCGGAAACCGCCGGATGAAACGTGCGTACCAGACCTTCCGCGTGACTGGAAAATTCCTGGAACCACAGCGGGGCAAAACTGTCAATCATCTGGTTGGCTGCCAGACTGTGCCCCAGCGAACGGGCAATTTCCCGCCCCACAATCGATGCCAGGGCTACCCCCACCAACAGATTTAGCACATACAGCAACACCACATACCGGCGAATTCCTGAAGTGCGATGCCATCCGTTCTTTATGACTGAAATCATCGTTTTTTCCTCCATTCAACGCATATCCACACTGTAAATCCCTTCCATTCTCCCTTAACCAAAAAAGGCCAAAAATTCCAGGGTATGCTGTAACCACAGCAACCAGCGGGTGGCCCATTTTAACGCCGCCCGATTGGCCCGGGAGGTTTTTTGCCAGGTGTTGTTGGTGGAATGAATATCCAGCACCAGCACGCGGCGGGGATCCACCTCTACCTGAGTTACTGCAGAAGGATGCACGTATTCAAACCGTGTCCAGCGTGCCCGGCCGTCCCAGTGTTCCAGCACCGTGTCCCCGTTAGCAAACGTCACTTTAATCTCCACCGGAAAAATCGCCTCCCCCCAGCGGCGGATGTACACCAGGTTTCGCTTTTTCCCGTGGTAATCCGGGAAGGCCGCTGCCAAACTGGAATCGGCTTCTTCGGCGGGCACAAATGCACCATCTACCGGTACCAGCCCCTTGCTGGGTACGGCCGGCATGGTAATAACCCGGTCCACCGCGTAATCGAAAACCGTGGAGGTATCATACGTCTGTTCCCAGAACCAATCAAAGTTCTGACCGCTGATTTCTTCTACCACATCAAAAAAATCCCGCGGTTTGGGATGCCTGAATTTCCAGCGGTCAAAGTAGGTGGACATGATTTTCTGAAAGGTTTTCCAGCCAAGATAATTTTCCAGAGTGCGCAACATCAGGAGCGGTTTGTAGTAGGCATTAATCCGGTAGGCACCCGGCCCCTGCTGGTAGGACGGCCGCGCCATTTTATCCAGCTTAAAGGGACTTTCAAACCCAAAATAGGGGTCGGCGCCATCGTATCGTTCCGTCCAGGGGATATCGGTAAAAACCCAGGGCAGATATCCTTCAAAATAATAACGGCTTACCACCGGGTCCGGCAGGGCCACATCCATGACCCGCGATTGGGAATAGGTATTGAAGCCCTCATCCAACCAGGCATCTTCAAATTCGTTATTCCCCACAATGCCATACCAGAATTGATGTCCGCATTCGTGAATGGTCACGCTCTCCGGCTGACGGGTAAGGGGTTTACTGAATAACGGCGTTCCCCCGGTAAACAGGGTGGGATATTCCATTCCGCCGGAACGACTCTGGTAGGCCGGGTCCACCACGGTTAAATGGCCGTATGGATAGGCCCCGAACCATCCTCCGTAGTAGCGCAGGGCAATTTTGGTGGATTCCAGATACCGGTCTTTCTTGTCCCGATTATACGGTTGCAAAAGCAGGCGAATTTTTACCGGCGGCAGGTTGGGGTCTTTGAATTCATCTTCAAATACCAGGAAATCCGGGCTGGTGGTCCACACAAAATCGTGCACATCCTCCTGGTAAAACCGATGGGTTGTGGTACCGTCGCCATTGTCTTGTTTTTCAATTTCGGTACCGGTGGCGCCAACAATCCAGCCGGTGGGCACGGTTAATTTGACGTCATACACCCCGTAATCCGCAAAAAATTCCGTTTGAATAAACTGGTGGCAATTCCAGGTGCCATCTTCCTGAAACACCCCGATTTTGGGAAACCACTGGGCAATAAAATAGTAATTCCCCACCACACCAGTGCGGGCAAAGGGACGTGGTATTTTGGCCTCCCATTCAATTTCAATCACCGCAGTGTCCCCGGGCTGTACCGGCTGCGGCAACACCACCCGCAACACCGTTTGGTCAAAGGGATTGCCATCATCCGGTTGAATAAATTCCTGCTGTTGGGTTAAATCTGCCTCTGCCGGTCCCTGCAGGCGAATGGATGTTACCCGCGTATAGCCCCAATCGTCGGGATTTTCACGGTCCCGCCCCCGGGCAGCATACCGGGTGGAACTTAACCAGGAGGTGCGGTCGTGCTGCCAGGCATTGTAATACAAATGAAAGCGCAAATCCGGCGCCGGATGCGGGGTGGTATTAATCCAGCGAATAACTTCCTTCCCATAAAGCATGTGGGTGTTCACATCCAGGCGCACGTCCATGGTGTAATTGGCAATGCGGTTACTCAGCGGTTTCCCCACGGCCAATGCTGCGGTGA
>WGBF01000471.1 GCA_015494485.1 bacterium
GTGGTGAATACCCTGGTGGTTCAGGGACTCAAATCCTGGTTGGCGGTACCCCGTCCGGCCGGTGTCCTGGATCCCGAAACCATTCGCATTCTGGGGCCGATTCTAAAGGCCCGGGCATTCCCTTCCGGTCATTCGGCTACCGTGTTTCTGGTCGCAGCCATTCTTAGCGTGTCCGTGCAAACAGCAATTTTGCGGGGCGGAATTGTGGTACTGGCGGCTCTGGTCGCGCTTTCCCGTGCGGCTGTAGGTGCCCACTGGCCGCTGGATATTTTAACCGGCAGCCTGATTGGTTGGGCTATTGGTTGTGCGGTAGCGGTGCTGGTGCAACAGCGTGGCTGGTACCCGGTTCGTCGCACGGGTGTTGCCTGGATTGGGGGGATTTATGTTCTGGCCGGTGTTGTTGCGCTTTTCGCTTATCCGGCAAAATACCCCTGGACATTCCTGACCCACACCCTGGCGCCGCTGGTGGCCTGGGGATGGGGCACCGCCCAGTGGATTCAAATGCTGAAAAACCCACTATCGGAGGGGAATCAGCAGACCCGGCCCCCGGCGTAAACCAAAAATTTCCCTTGCAATGGAAATTTTTTTGTGTTAACATTTGAACGATTGCTCAAGTGTTGAAAGGAAAGCGCGCGTGGCCGAGTTAAAAACAGATGTTTGCAGTGTTACCGCCGTTGATGCGGAAAAGGTTGCTGCGGTACAACAGAAATTGCCGCAGGAATCCGCTGTACGCGCCCTGGCCGAAACGTTCAAAGTGCTGGGAGATCCCACACGGGTGCGGATTGTGATGGCGTTAATGCTGGATGAACTGTGCGTGTGCGACCTGGCCGCCCTGACGGGGCTTTCTGTTTCGGCAATATCGCATCAGCTGCGGATGCTGCGCAATTTGAAACTGGTGAAATATCGCCGCAAAGGCAAAATGGCGTATTATTCCCTGGATGATGAACATATTGAACAGCTTATTCAGGTGGCAATGGAGCATGTTCATGAGTAAGCGCACGGGTAAACAACGAATCCGACAGTGGATTTCCGTTCTGTTAATTGGCGTCTTCGCATTTTATTCCGGCGTCATGCTGTTTGATTTTGAAGGCGCGGTGGTTTGTGTGGGGGAGGATGGCCATTTCGCCATTGAAGCCGTGGAAGCCAACCAGCACGTGGCATTGGTGTATTCCGCAACGGGCGTTCCCCATTACACCGGCGCCGTTGTAGTGGATGATTCCTGCCGGGATGTGCCGCTGGAGCCATCTCTGGTGAGCCTGCTGGCACCGGTGAAGTTCAAATGGGACTATTCTCCGGCAGCGGGGCATGCCATATGGCTTCCGTTCCTTCAATCGCAATCATCGAAAATTCAATGGATTAATCGAACTCAATCAGTCGCAGCACGTTCGCTTCAACAAATTCTTCGTAGCGTTATTCTGCTTATTTGATTTCCCCCTTCTGTATCTTCCCTGTTTATTCACGGAACAATTTGTAAACCTGTAATCACACAGTTAAAAGCTATTGTGTGGTGGGGTCTGTGTACCCTGCAAAAACGGAGGTCGTATTTATGAACGTTGGATTAAAATTTCTGGCTATTGGTATTGTATCCTTTTTCGTCGTGGGATGTGCGAGTATCCGTCCTACGGTACAGGTGCCGGAAAAACGGGAACTGGGACGGGAATTTGCATCACCAATTCCGGTTTCCATTGAACCGCAAGCGGAACGGGCGGATACTGCCTTTTCCGTTGCCGATTCCGGTGATGTGCTAACACTGCGCCAGGCGTTGCAGCTGGCGTTATTAAACAACCCGGCATTGCAGGGGTTTTCGTACGAAGTGCGCATTCGGGAAGCCCAGGCACTGCAGGCATCCCTGCTGCCCAACCCCGAAGTGGGGCTGGAAGTGGAAAATATTGGCGGCCAGGGGGATGTCAGTGGGCTTCGCGCGGCGGAAACCACCCTGCAGTTCAGCCAGTTTATTGAACTGGGCGGCAAGCGTCAGAAACGAACCCGGGTGGCAGAACTGGAAGGGAATCTGGCCGGCTGGGATTTTGAAGCCCGCCGTCTGGATGTGTACGCGGCTACCGTGGAAGCTTACGTAGCGGTGGTCGCCGCACAGGAGCGGGTTCGTTTAAGCCGCGAACTGGTCGCGCTGGCGGAAAGTTTTTTGAATAATATTTACGAACGGGTGGAAAAGGGTAAGGATTCGCCGGCCGAAGCCGCCCGTGCCGAAGTGGAATTGGCCAATGCTACCGTGGAACTTCAGGCGGCAGAAAAAGCCCTCCAGAGTGCCCGTCAGGAACTGGCGGCACTGTGGGGAAGCACCCGTCTGAAATTTCAGCGGGTGAGCGGAAAGCTGGATACCGTGGTGGCGTTGCCTCCCCTGGATAATCTGGTGGATTATGTGGTGAAGAATCCCGACATCGCCCGCTGGGCGGCAGAAAAACAATTGGCGGATGCCCGCCTGGCTTCCGAAAAAGCGCAGCGAATTCCGGACCCGGTCGTCTCCGGTGGTATCCGCCGTTTAAATGAAATTGAATCCAATGCCTTTGTAATGGGCATATCCGTTCCCTTACTGGTATTCAACCGCAACCAGGGGAACATTCGTGCCGCCGAATTGCAACGGCTGCAAGTGGAACGGTTCCAGGAAGCCGCGCTCATTGCCGTGCGCAGCAATCTGGTAACCTTGTACAATCAGCTCACCGCAGTCCGGGATGAAATTCAAATCATTCGCACGCAATCCCTGCCCCGGGCGGAAGAGGCGTTTCGGATTATTCGGGAAGGCTACCTGTCCGGGCGGTTTGGGTTTCTGGATGTGCTGGATGCCCAGCGCACCCTGTTCGACGTGCGCTCCCGGTATGTGGATGCACTGGCGGAATTTCACACGCTGGTGGCTCAAATCGAACGCCTGACGGCGCATCGGATTGACGGATTCTTTTAACCATGAACAAAAAGCAGCAGGAGATTTAAAACGATGAAAACAGCATTAAACCGTTTGATGGTACTCTTTATTGGTGTGGCACTGGTACTTCTGTCCGTGGGGTGCTCCTCTTCCCCACAGGAGGAAGCAGCTGTTACCGCAACGGAAACCGCCCACGAAGACCATGGCGCGGAAGGGGAAACCCATGCCGAAGAAGAAGGTGAAGGGCATGCCGAGATTGTTACCCTGAGCGATGAGGAGTTGAAGGAGTTCGACATTCAACTGGCAACGGCTGGTCCCGGAAAATTTGGAATTCACAAAGATTTAACCGGCGAGATTGTGCCGGATCCCGAGCGCATTGCCCACATTGTTCCGCGCTTCCCCGGTATTGTTCTGGAGGTGCGCAAGCAGATTGGGGACCGGGTTAAAAAAGACGAAGTGCTGGCGGTTATTGAGAGTAACGAGAGCCTGGCCCCGTACGAAGTGCGGTCGCTGATTGATGGCACGGTGATCGAAATGCACCTCACCCGTGGGGAGATGGTCAGCGATGCCACGCATGCCTTTGTGGTGGCGGATTTAAGCGAGGTGTGGGCCAACCTGAATGTGTATCAAAAAGATTTGCCGTACATCAAGGTTGGTCAAAAAGCCACCGTTTTTGGTATTGAGAAAACATTGCAATACACCGGGCACATTTCCTACGTCAGCCCGGTGGTGGATGAAGATACGCGCACGGCCACGGCGCGGGTGGTGGTGCCCAATCCGCACCGCCAGTGGCGGCCCGGCATGTTTGTGAATGCCCGGGTGGTCATTGATGAAGTCACCACACCGGTGGCGGTGCCGGTAACTGCCCTGGAAACATACGAAGACCGCACCGTGGTGTTTGTAAAGACTCCGGAAGGGTTTGAACCGCGCCCGGTAAAAGTGGGACGCACCAACGATCACTTTGCGGAAATTGTGGACGGGCTGAAGCCGGGAGAGGTGTACGTCGCCCGCAATGGTTTTACGCTGAAGGCAGAGTTACTAAAGGAGTCCTTTGGTGGTGGACACGGGCATTAACAAATGGGATCTGGTATTCGGGGACAAAATGCGAATTGGCAAGGCGGATGTGGTTCAGATTGGTAGATATACAATTAAATCTCTGAATTCTTCCGGGCTTGCGGCACCGCAAATAAGAAGGATTTCATTGGTGATTTCATTGAATGACATGGATGGGTGTAAAGTAAAAATGCCCGGAAAGTGATTGCCCTGAGATAAATGATGATGAACATGTAATGGAATGGAAGCCCGATTAAAGGTGATTAAAATGAACGCGTATTTTTCGCACCATAATAAAATATCCGGATCTGGAGTTCCCTTTGGTGGTGCTCCCGGGTCACCAACGCGCCATATTACCAGTTCGGGATTTTTCTGCAGGATAGCATTGCGAAGCGCATGGGGAACATTTTCATCCAGTAAAAAACGGAATGTTCTCATCTGGAGGTGATGGGAGTATGTTTCTTTTTCTTAATTCCAGAAATTCGTTTTACAACCGAAGGTGGTTCGCTTTGCTGACGAATTCGATTCTGACGAAGCTGTTCAAGCCATTGGTTCATATAGGCTTCCAGTTGATTGCGGTGGCGATGGTAGTACAGAATAGTGGCATAAACTTGCTCCAGCGTCAGGGACGGATACTGTTGTTGAATAGCCTCCGCGTGCTGTTCCCGAAAAATATATTCATACAAAATGGTTTCAATGCCTATTCGGGTTCCCTTAATGCGAATATCTGTTTCGGAAATGAAATCAAAATAATCTTCCAGATTCATCTCGAAATGCTCTCATCTTTTGTTACAGGCAATTTAACGCAAAGGCCTACGTGTGTCAATTTTAATTGTCGTGCGTGTCAAAATACGTATTTCCCGGATGTTCTGAAAAAAGAAAACACAGGAGAAGAAATAAATGGGTAACATTATCCAATTTGTACTTAAAAACCGGTTGCTGATTTTGGTGCTGGCGGTGTTGATTTTTGCCGGTGGGTATCAAAGCTACAAGCAGTTGCCAATTGATGCCTTCCCGGATGTGTCGCCGTCGCTGGTGCAGGTATTTACGGTTACGGAAGGTCTGGCACCGGAGGAAATCGAAAAATACGTAACCTTTCCCATTGAAGTGGCCATGAACGGATTGCCCAACCTGGAGCGGATTCGGTCGGTCTCCAATTTTGGGCTTTCGGTAGTAAATATTTACTTTAAAGACGGAACGGACATTTACTTTGCCCGCCAGCTGGTAAACGAACGCCTCCAGGAAGCGCGGGAACAAATTCCGGAAGGATTCGGCGAGCCGCAAATGGGCCCCATTTCCACCGGAATGGGATTGGTGTTGTTTTATTACCTGGAGGACACCACCGGTCAATATTCCCTCACGGAGTTGCGAACCATTCAGGACTGGCTCATCAAGTACCAGTTGCAAACGGTGCCCGGTGTAACGGAAGTGCTGGGCATTGGCGGCTGGGAAAAACAATACCACGTGGTGGTGGACCCCAATGCACTGCTCCGCTATGACCTGACGGTGAATGAAATTGTGGACAAAATCCGCGCCAACAATTTAAATGTGGGGGCGCAGTTTATTGAGAAAAACTCCGAAGAGTTCATTGTTCGCTCTGTGGGGTTGGCTTCCAATATTAAAGACCTGGAGGATATTGTCTTAAAATCCGAAGACGGTATCCCTATTTATTTAAAACAGGTGGCGGATATTAAAATCGGTGGGGCGGTACGCCGGGGTGTGCAGACGCGGAATGGCATTGAAGAAGTGGTGGCCGGGATGGTCATCAAACTGTACGGTACCAATTCCTCCACCGTGATTGGACAGGTGGAAGAGAAGTTAAAGGAAATTAACAAGGCCCTGCCGCCCGGGATTCGCATCGTTCCCTATTACCAGCAAAAAACTCTGGTGGAAGCCGCCGTAAAAACGGTAACCGATGCGCTGCTTCAGGGGATAATTCTGGTAGTTATTATTTTAATGTTTTTCATGGGATCGTTGCGGCCCAGCGTGGTTGTAGCCACCGCTATCCCGTTCTCCATTCTGTTTGCGTTAATCGGCATGCGCTATTTTAACATTTCCATTAACCTGATGTCCTTTGGTGGGCTGGCTATTGCCATCGGTATGCTGGTGGATGGTACCATTGTGCTGGTGGAGAACGTGGACCGGATGCTTCGCAGTGCCCGCCCGGATGAGCCGCGCATTCATGTTGTTGCCCGGGCCAGCCGGGAAGTATTGCGCCCCATTGTGTTTGCCATTTCCATTATTATTGTGGTGTTTCTGCCCCTGTTTACCCTCCAGGGTGTGGAAGGGAAAACGTTCCGGCCCCTGGCCTACACTGTGGCGCTGGCGATGCTGGGCAGTTTGCTGTTTGCGGTGTTCGTTGCGCCGGTGCTGTCCAGTTTAATCATGAAGCGCCCGAAACGGGTGGCAGAAGGCAAGGCCGGAAACGGGGACATCTGGCTGGTGCGCAAAATGCAGCAATGGTACCGCCCCATTATCACCTTTTTTGTGAAACGGCGTATGCTGGCTGCCATTCTGGCCGTGGTGCTGATCGTCATCGGGCTTGCCATCTTTCCGCGATTGGGTTCCGAATTTACCCCCACGCTGCAGGAAGGTACCATCGTGATGCGTCTTACCATGGCACCCTCAATTTCCCTCAAGGAAAGTACCCGTATTACCCAGATTGTTGAGCGGCGGGTGATGCGGATTCCGGAAGTAACCGGCGTGGTAACGCGAATTGGCCGCGGGGAAGTTGGGGCGCATACGGATCCCATTAACAGTGCGGAAATGTACATTCTCCTCAAACCGCGGGATGAATGGCGCACGGCACGCACCCAGCAGGAACTGGAAAACGTGATTCGCGCCGAAGTGGGGAAAATCCCCGGTGTGCTGGCCAATTTTACCCAGCCCATTCAAATGACTGTGGACGAACTTCTGGAAGGCGTGCGCGCGGAATTGGCCATCAAATTGTTTGGGGATGACCTGGACGTGCTAAAGGAAAAGGCTGATGAAATTGTCAACGTCATCAGCAATGTGCCCGGTGCGGCGGATGTGCAGGCAGACCAGATTTCCGGAACGCCGCAGTTGCTGATTAAGGTAGACCGCCACGCCACCGCCCGCTACGGCATTAACGTGGAAGATGTGCAGAAAACCATTCGGGCGGCAGTTGGCGGGGAAGTGGCCGGCCAGATTTTTGAGGGCGTCCGGCGCTTTGACATCCTGGTGCGGTTTGACCCCGAATACCGCAGCACGGCCCGGGCCATTGGGGAAATTCTGGTGGAAGCGCCCAACGGGGTGCACGTGCCCCTGTCCCAGCTGGCCACCATTCAGGAAATTATTGGGCCACGGCAGATTACCCGGGAAAACAGCCAGCGCTTTATTACCATTCAATGTAATGTGGTTGGGCGGGATATTGGTACTTTCGTGCGGGATGGTCAGCAAGCCATTGCGGAGAAGGTGGATTTACCCCCCGGCTATTTTGTCACCTGGGGTGGCCAGTTCCGCCTGCAACAGGAAGCCAATAAGCGCCTGATGGTGGTAATTCCCATTACGCTGCTCATTGTGTTTCTGCTGCTGTTCTCCAGCTTTAACTCCCTGAAAAATGCCCTGCTGATTTTACTGAACATTCCGCTGGCGCTTGTAGGCGGCATTGTAGGGTTGTGGATTTCGGGACAAAACCTCTCTGTGCCGGCATCGGTGGGCTTTATTGCCCTGTTTGGTATTGCGCTGGAAAACGGCATGGTGCTGGTCACCTATTTGAACCAATTGCTGAAAGACGGCGTGCCCATGGACGAAGCCTCCATTGAAGCGGCCATTTTGCGCCTGCGCCCGGTGCTGATGACGGCTGTTACCACCGCTCTGGGGCTTATTCCGTTGCTGCTTTCCACGGGTGTGGGTAGCGAAGTGCAGCGCCCGCTGGCAACCGTGGTAATCGGCGGACTGGTAACGTCCACTGCACTAACCCTGCTGGTGTTGCCGGCCATTTACAAATGGTTTTCCATAAACATTGAAGCCGAAAAACAGGTGGATTAATCCCGGAAAGGAGACAACCATGAAACACATTATCGCCTACATCAAACATCATAAATTAAATAAAGTAACGTATGAATTACGTAAGATTGACGGTTTAACCGGAATGACCGTCATGGAAGTGAAAGGTTTTGGGCGGGGTAAAAAGGAGAACATTCCCATTGAAGAACAACTGGAAGACTTTGTGCCGCATGTAAAGATTGAAATATTTTGCCGCGATGATTTAACCGATGTTATTGTGGAAACCATTGAGAAAAACGCCCATACCGGCTTGCGCGGCGACGGAAAAATTTACATCTGCGGTGCGGAACAGGCCATTCGCA
>WGBF01000472.1 GCA_015494485.1 bacterium
GGTCAAAAATGCATCCTTGTAAAACGGGCTAAAGGGGGCCAGTTCACTGTCTTTTTTACCCCGGTAGTCTACATGCTGGAGTTCAAATGTTTTTAGGTCTGCTTCGTTGGCTTCCTGCCACCGGCCTTCACCATCTTTAAAACAAATGATGTCCGGCGTGGAGTTAATCAGCACGCGTAACCGTTCTTCGCTTTCCTCCAATGCTTTTTGAGCCTGTTTTAAGGGTTCAATATCTTTAGCAATGGAGAGAACATGAGGAACCCCGTTTAACTGAAATATTTTTGCACTGAGGAGCGCATGAACCACGCGCCCGTCTTTTAAACGAAAGCGCACTTCTTTGTTGGAAAATTCCCCATGTTTTTCCAGGGTTTCGACAAAAAATTTCCGGTCTTCTTTGGAAAGCCAGATGTTGAGTTCATCCGGGGTTTTCCCGAGTACGTCTTCCCGGGAGAAGCCGGTAATCTGGGAAAATCCGTCGTTCACATCAATAATCAACCCATCGGACAAGCGGGTGATGGAAATGGCATCCGGACTGGTGCGAAATGCCAGCCGGAAACGTTCTTCGCTTTCCTGCAAAGCTTTCTGGGATCTTTTCCACTCCGTAATGTCAATCATTTGTACCAGCACGCCGATCTTGCCATCAAAACGGGTCTTAACGGAGTGCACGAATACATGGCGGGTATTGCCTTTTAATGTTAATAATTTGGCTTCTGTGGGAGGAAGTTTCTCGCCTTTATGATAGAACGCTTCGTACTGTTTTCGGATGGTCTCCAGTGAATCCGGATGTACCAGTTCAAAAATATTTTTCCCGATAATCTCTTCATACCGTTCGGCTTCCACCAACTGCAGGGTTGCGGCGTTGCAATAATACACCATCTGGTCAATGTAAATGGCGGTGGGGAAGGGTGCACCTTTTATCAGCAGACGGTAGGTCTCCTCGCTTTCCTTAAGGGCCTTTTCCGTTAACTTGCGATCGGTGATATCAACCAGCGTTCCTTCGTAGTACAAAAAATTTCCATTGTCATCATAAACCGCCCGATCGTTCATCAGTACCCAGATGGGTGTACCGTCGCGGCGCTTCATTTTTACTTCCACATTGCGAAGCACCCCTTTTTCCTGGGCAATGGCACTTAACCGTTTCCGCTCCTCTGCATCCCAATACAATGTGGAGGTATGAGGAATAGCCAGCATCTCCTCCACAGAATCGTAGCCGAATAACTCTACCATGGCAGGATTCACCGTAATAAACCGGCCATCGGCGGTGCTCTGGTAAATTCCCTCCAGAACGTGGTTAAAAATAGAGCGGTATTTTGCCTCCGATTGACGCAATTGCTCCATGGACATCAGTCGTGTAATGGCACTGGAGAGGTTCTCCGCCAGAATTCGGATAAGATGCAGCTCTTCCGGGGAATAGTGGTGGGGGGTATTGTAATAAACCATGAATTTACCCAGAAGGCGGTCATTCCCTTTTAATGGGATAAACGCCATGGAGGCAATACCTTCTTCCACAATTTGTTTTCTTAAACGCGGTTCAATGGCCGCCTGCTGGACATCCTCATACCAGAAAGGTTCTGCATGAATATCGTCAGGTTCCCAGGGAAAATGGCCTTCAACAGCCCGACGGTATGCCGCGGATAGACGCTTCCAGCTTTTAAAATGAACCCGGTTATCCGGGCCGAAAATTAAGATAGATGCCCGGTCTGCTTTGAGAACCGAAACGATGCCATCCACCGCGGTGCGGTAGATTTCCTGAAGGGATTTGCTACGGTTTATTTTTTCCAGTACCCGGGTTAAGGCTTTAATGCGCCGCAGGTTTTGTTTGTATTGAAGTTCCTGCTGTTTTCTGGCGGTAATGTCCACGCCGTACCCATAGTAAAACTCGGTACTCCCATTTTCTGATGGAATGAAAAACAGGATTATCCACCGTTCCGTACCGTTGGCATGAAGCAAACGGACAGGCCTGTGGTTGGATTTATTGCTTAAAACAGTTGAGTTTGTTATCCTTTTTAACACCTTTTCACGGTCTGCAGGATGTAGCAGGGCCTCAAAAGAGCGTCTGCCGGATACCAGATCTTCCGGAGAATACCCCAGAATATGCTTGATGTTGGGAGAAACAAACTCTACCGGGAAATTGGGTGCGTTTTTTAATTTGAACACAATTACCGGGCCTTTCCGAAACAGTTGTGTCATGCAACCCGTGTGAAATGCCTCTTCCGGTATGTCGTTTACTTCGGAATTAATGGAAAGATGGCCCAGTACGTTTCCTTGCGCATTTTTTACTGGCCGGCAAACATGACGAATCCATTTTACCCGACCATCCCGGGTAATGATGCGTACCTGCTGCTGATGGATCGCCTCGTTGTGGCTACTGTTCTGGCATTGTGTTAAAAACGCCTGGCGGTCTTCGGGATGAATAATATCCTGAAAAAAATTGGGGTTTTGAATAAACGTTTGGGGAGGATAACCACTAATTGTTTCACTTGCCGGGGAGACAAACGATTTCCCATTCCCGTGGGGTTTCCACTCCAGCCAATCGCTGGAAAATTGGACCATGAAAGGAAAGGATTCCGCAGGTATATGTTTAAAGATCTCTATAAATTCAACCGGTCCGTCACCGGACATAAACTTGCTCCCATAAAACCGTTCCAGTAAATTATCGATCCACAGGGGAAATTTCTAAATAAAAATATTGTAATCACTAAAAAGAACTTTCCCCGAATTTTAAATTTATTGGATACGGCTTAATTATTCAATGGTTCACTCGAGTCTGATAACAAATATTATGGGGCGCGCTCAGGAAAATGGTTGAATATGGCAATGCTTATAATTGCATTTTAATTTCGATTGGAATTTCCTGCCGCAACTTTCCCAACCATTCTGTAAACAATTTGTTGCGTTTGTATTCCAGTGCCATCTGTTCAATCTGGTCCCAATCGGTTTCCAGACTCAGGGTGTGGGGAGCGATGCGTTTATTTAAGCGAATAATGTGGTATCCGAATTGGGTGCGAACGGGCATGGAGATGGCGCCCTCTTTTAAGGTATCGATTACAGCTTTAAATTGCGGAATTTGCAGCGAGTTTACCCGAAAGACGCCCAGATGTCCTTTGTCTTTCTCCACGTTGGGGTCGTCCGAATATTTTAACGCCATTTCTTCGAAAGTTGCTTTTCCGTCCAGAATTTGCTGGCGAATGTTCACCAATTGCTCGTAGGTTCGTTTTTCATCTTCCGGGGTGGGTTGTAGTTGAATTAAAATGTGGCGAACATGGATCCGTTCTCCCCGCCGTTCCAGGAGCTGAATAATATGATAGCCAAACTGGGTTCGCACGATATCTGAAATTTCACCCGGTTTTAATTGAAATGCCACTTCCTCGAATTCCTTGACCAACGTGCCCCGTTCAACAAACCCCAGGTCACCGCCGCGGTCTTTGCTGCCGGGATCTTCGCTGTATTGCATAGCCAGCTGGGCAAAATCGGCTCCTTTATCCAGCATGGCTTTGATTCTCTTAATTTTTTCCAGTGCTTTCCGCGCGCTGGCTTCACTGGGTTTTACTTCCATTAAAATATGGGAAATGTCCACCGAAGCTTCCACCCGGGGTAAACTATCCCGAAACTGCTGGTAGAATGCCTCTACTTCTTTGCGGGTAATGGTAATCTGCCCGAAATGTTTTTGCCGTAATTGCTGGATTTTCATCTGATTGGCAATTTGCTTGCGCATTTCTTTTTTAATGATGGGAATCGGGGCGCGGTAATATTCCACCAGCTTTTCTTCGGAACCGACCTGCTGGATTAAATAATCCAGTTGTTGTTTAACGGCCTGTTCTACCTGGTCTTCATCGGCTTCAATCGTGTCTTCTTCCGCCTGAATGAGCAGCAGTTTTTCGTCAATCAGATTCTGGAGAAACTGTTTGCTTAACTGATTGTATAGTTGCGGATTTTTGCTGATGTCAATTCGCTTTTGCAAGGCATATTGAATAACCATGTTGTTGACGTCCGACATCAATACAATCCGATCGCCCACAATGGCAGCGATACCGTCCACCGGAATTTGCTGTGCAGAGAGATTAAAAATAATAGTCAGTACAGAAAAAATTACCGCTTGTATGTGTTTCATCGTCTATTCCCAGTTAAAATTTTCAAAATAAACCTGAACGTTGGCATTGCGCCGTAATTTTTCAATGAGGTCTTTAATAAGCTGGTTCCGGTGCTCGATTTTTAACCGTGCTTCAATTTCGTCCCGAACCAGATCCAGCGATTTGTAGCTCCCTTTGGGTTGCCGGTCCAGCACCTGAAAAAAGTGGTATCCTTTGTCAGAGCGAATGGGTCCGATAATATCCCCCACTTTTGCCCGCTTAATATAGCGGCGAAATGGGTTTTTTAAGTTTTCCGCTGACAAATAACCCAGATCCCCATTTTTCTCCATCAATGGGGTAATCCGTTGATCCAGGAAGTTTTTCTGAATTACCTTCAACAGGTCTTTGGTTTCCCGAATTTCCTTTTCGATGGCGCGATCCCGTTTTTCCAGAAACAGGTGCACCAGATGGACTTCTTCTTTGTCCCGTTTAAACTCGTCCTTGTATGTTTCGTAATAGGCACGGATTTCTTTTTCCGGAATTTGAAAATCCGTCGGCACCTGATTGGCCAGTAACGCTTCCCCCAGCAACTGACGTTGCAGGCTTTCAAGGCTCCATTTATCTCGGGGAGTTAAATCAATGCCGCTTCGGACTGCCTCCTGAGCCAAGAGCTGGGTTTTGATCCAGTCATCTACCAGTTTCCTCAGGTAAACCTGGCGCGTTTCCTCCGGTAACTGCTCCGGAATAATGGCCTTTAGGGTCTGCCGGGTTAAATACGCGTCCCCAACCTGGGCTACAATATCTTCGGGACGGGGCCGGTTGTTTTGGCAACCCCAGAGCAATGCCAGAAGGAGGCCCCAAATGATGAATCCAAAACGTTTCACGCTAAATTCCTGAGTAACGTATCGTTTATGTACAAATAGGCGTTCCGGCGCAACTCCTGTATCAATTGTTCTTTAGCTTTTTCCAGTTTACGCTGGCGCAATGTGGCGCGAATACTTTTTTCCACTTCTTCCAGCGGGCGGAATTTTTTGGGTTTATACCCACCGGTTTTGATAATGTAATAATATTGACGGATATGATAAACCCCACCGATTTTATTGGGACCCAGTTCAAAGGCGCGCATTACCACGGAGCCAAAAATCGATTTTCGGCTTTGGTATTTTAAGTATCCGTTCCAGCGTTTAATGTCCTGCCGCTCGTTGAATTGCGCCGCTAATTTGGCAAAATCCTCACCGTTCTGGACCCGCTGATACAATTTGTCCGCTACTTTTTTATCCTTGGTGCTGATCACCCACAGCTCAATCTGATCGGAGCGGGCATAGTCATTTTTGTGTTTTTCGTAGTAATCTTTTACTTCCTCATCCGTAACCTGAATTTTGGGTTGCAGGTATTTCTTTTCCAGATATTGGGCCAGTTTAGAGTAATAAAAATGGGTTAATTCCAGTTTCACTTCCGGTTTGTCCGGAATACCTTTTTCCTCAGCAACTCGCGTCCAGAAAATCATATTCAGGTGGTTTTGAATGCTGCGCTGGCCCATCCGGGGATTGCTGAATCCGTAAAGCACTTCCCGAAGGTTGTTTTTATACGCATCGATCAAATCGCCCACCGTCACCTGTCCGCCATCGTACGTGGCCAACACCAGCCCGGCTTCTTCAGGGGTAAGGTTTTCCAGGGACTGCCGTCCTTTGCTTTTGTTCTGAATAATTTGAGCAAATTTGGTCAGATTTTCCTTTTTGATCTCAACATGAAAGCGCTTGCGGATTTCATCATTAAATTTCTGGAACAATTCCCGTGTTTTCTGGGAGAAGTAGGTATTGGCCAGCCGGCGTTTAATCAGTTTTAAATCGATGTCCAGTTTTAACTGATTGGTGCGGGGCGCAAATTCAGTGATTTTAAAAATCAGGAAGCCTTTGCGGGAGTCCAGAGGCCCCACAATGGCATTGGCATGTGATGTAAGTACCGCCTCGTCCACTTCGGGGGAATATTGCCCTATCGGGTAGGACAAAAACTGCCCTTTCTTCTGCCGGGTGGCGTAGTCATCGGAGTATTTCAACACCAGCTCTTCTGCGGGAACACCTTCCTGAAGTTTTTGGCGCACTTCTTCGGCACGTTTCCGGGCTTCTTCCTTACTGCGATCGCCATGGTAGGCAAAGCTGCCCTTGTAACCCACAACAATCACGTACCCCTTGACATTGTATTGCATCCACCGGAGGTACTTTTTGGCCAGTGCGTCGGGAACCGCTTTATCAATGATTTCTTCGTCATACAAATTCGTGGCCAGAATACGCTGACGGTACGCCTGGTATTCCTGAACAAATTCCGGATCTTTGTCCAGCCCCACTTCAATGGCTTTTTTAGCCAGTAATCGTTCATTGATGAGATTATCAAGAATTTTTTTGCGCACAGCAGGCGGGACTTTGTTCAGGTCCCGTGTTTTGTATTGGTCAATAATGGCCCGGCGCAATTCCTCCAGAGGGATCGGCATGGTATCCACCTTGGCAACAATTTTGGGCTCCCGGGCACATTGAAATACAACAGAACTGAGCAATCCTACAACGATCAGAATCCTGGCTAATGCTTTCATTCGGCCTCCGCGTGTTTGCCTTTATCGTATCCC
>WGBF01000473.1 GCA_015494485.1 bacterium
CCCCACAATCGCGTAATGGGAAGCGGGTCCAGAAAGGATTGGACCTGCTGCGGTTCCACGATGGTCAAGCCATCCGGTTTCTGAAAATCCGACGCAATTTTGGCAACAGATTTTGAGGAGGCAATGCCAACAGAAGCCGTCAGGCCCGTCTCGCGGTGAATCCGCTCTTTGATGGCGCGCCCCAGCGCTTCCACCGATGGCCACAGGTGAACGGAACGGGTCACGTCCAGAAAGGCTTCGTCGATACTAATCTGTTCAATATCCGGCGTAAACTGGTGTAAAATGTTCATAATTTTACGGGAATACCGGGCGTAGGCTTTCCCGTTGGGGCGCAAATACACGCCGTGGGGGCACAGGGCATAGGCTCTGGAAATGGGCATTGCCGAACGAACTCCGTAGCGGCGGGCTTCGTAGGAAGCGGTGCTTACCACTCCCCGGCCCTTCCCACCTTTGGGGTCTGCACCAACAATGACCGGTTTTCCTTTCAGGGAGGGATTCAACAATTGCTCCACTGCAGCAAAAAATGCATCCATGTCCACATGGACAATAATGCGCTTCCAGGTGGTCATAAGCCCAGCACCGCTATGGTGATAAAGGTAATGATTACCGCTATGGCCAGATTCCGCTGGTAGCGGCGTTTCTGTTCCAGATTTTCGCTTTCGGTGGCAATAGAGGTTTCCTTGTAGGTGCCAACGGGGGCTTTAATTTCCCCCTCCATGCGAATAAGTACCGGTTGGGCGTTTTCGTCGGGACGGATTTTGTACAAAAATTGAGCGCTGAATGTACCGGTAACATTGTCGCCAATTTCATCAAAATCGAATGTAGCGTTTAAGTTACCGGCGGTTTGAGGGGAAGGGTTTAACTGGCCACCGGGATTAAAATACACCCCCGAATTTTCCCCGGAAAGTTCAATGTGGGGCTTCAGGGTATCGCCAAGCACAAACCCAACGTCGTAAAATTGTTTGCCGCTATCGGCATCCACCATGTGGAGTTGCAACACATACTGGTCGCCTTCCACAAACTGGGGGCCGTACAAATACTGCACGGAATGGCTATCCTGCACAAAGGCAACGGTATCCTGAACGATATTCACTTTTCGGTACAAAATGGCGCTCATAATGTTTAGCGTCACCGGCGGAAGGGTATCGATTTGCACCACCACTTTTCCCTGGGAATAATCCGCGCGGGCCGGCAGCAGACTTCCAAGGACAAAAAGCAATGTATATAGCAGGCGTTTGTACATGGGACATTATTGTTTCTGTTTTAAGATGCGAATCCGTTCCTCAATTTCCGGATCCGCGTACAAAATATTTTTCATATACAATGTATAATACTGGAGCGCCATTGCAACATTATTTTGGGCTTCCGCAATCTTTCCCAGATACCGATAGGCTTCCCACACCCGGGGATTTAAATGAATTACCCGCCCCAGATGTTTCGCGGCAGAATCGATTTCCCCCCGGGCAAGCTCCATTTTCCCCAGTTCCAGTAAAATAGGGATTGCATTGGAATCCATGTTGAGGGCAACGTATAGCTGCTCCAGCGCTTCCCGGGGCTTGTTGTAATGCCGAAAATACCGTGCCCGGTACAGAAAAACGTCCACCAGCTTCGGATTGAGTTGAAGCGCCTTGTTTAAATGGCTTAAGCCCTGGTCCAGTTGCCCGTTTTCAAACAACGCCACCCCCAGGTAATACCACACTTCCCAGTCATCGGCCAGTGCTGTTTTTGCCTGTTGCAGGGCAGAAATGGCAACATCGTATTTCTTGACACACAGCGCCACCATGCCCCGCCACTTCCAGTATTGTGCCGGTAAAGTATTCACCCGACGGGCATATTTCCGCAGGTAATTTTCTGCCAAACGACAGCGCTGGAGCCGATAGTACCCCTGCCCCAACAGTAACAAAAATTGCGTGGAGTCCGGATAAACCTTCAATGCTTTTTCCAGATACTGCACCGCTTTGCTGTACTGCTGGGTTTGCAAATAGACCCGCGCGACTTTCGGCCACAGTTCCGGATAGTAACTTTTCAACTCCAGTGCTTTTTCGTACGCTGCCAGCATGGAATCGGGTTGATGAAGAAGTTCGTAAATTTGCCCTTTTAGTACGTAAAACTGGCTGTAGGATGGTTTAATGGAAATGGCGGTATCCACATACGCCAGGGCTCCCCGCAAATCCCCGGCTTCGATTAAATTTAACGCCTGGTAATAAGCATCAAAGGCCGGGCGGCCGGCCCGCTGTGCATGTCCCGAAGCCGGCAACAGAATAACCACCATCCCCGGAATGAGCAAAGCGGCAAGCAAAAGGTTCTTCACCCGATTTTTCATGGCCTGTATTCCTTATAATTTTACAACGGACGGTGCTTCTTTTGGCACGTAGGCTATTTCCGGGTAGCGGGTAAACAAGTACGCATAAAAGTACCAGATTTCCCGTCCAATAAGGCTACCCAACAACGCCGCAATAAGTTGCGACCAGTGCACCTGAAATGCCGGCACCCCCAGTAGTAGAGGCATACTACACCCGGCAATTAAAAGGGTTAACCGCAGCAACCGACGCGCCACCGCCGGAAAGAATCCCTGAGCAAAAAAGCCAAAGGGAATAAACAACACCGTCCACTGCATAAACCAGATCACGGATAACAGGCGGTCTTTTCGTAAAATCCACGCCAGTGGATCAACAAAATAGGCCCAGTTGTGCGCCACCGCAGTCGGATTAAATGCCAATGCCGGTAGAACAAACAAATGGAGTCCCAGAAACACCCCGTAGCCAACAGCCAGTTTTTTCAAAAACGGCCGGTGTTGGTCGAACCGAAGCGCCGCCTGCAGGCGAAGGTGCAATCCCTGGAAATAATGGCGCACAACAGCCAGGGCACTCCAGGCCATCAGAACGTCCAGTATGGAAATACGGCGCAAGGGGACACCCAGCTGGAGCACCTCCAGGCCAACGGGCAAAAATACCGGCAGCAGTCGCAATGTTTTTTCCAGCCGATAGGAGCGACGAACCGCCAATGCTGCATGCCAGAAATAGTAGAAGGTCAGAAACACCAGAAAGATGACCATTAACTCACTCAGCCAGAATCCCTGCAGTTGAATGGGATTGTGCATAAACTGAAGGATCCGCCGGGTTACGGCCCGCACATTCACTTTAAAATCAAACGGGGCCAGGTAAATGAACAGCGTCAGCGCGAATACGCCCAGGGAAATAAGCCATTCCGGGATATTCACCAGACTTTCCCGCCAGGACCGAAGGGAAATCCGCGGATTCCGCACCATCCACAGCGCCAGCACAGCGCCAACAAAAGTACCCAGCCCATTGTTAATGATATCCGAAACCGTAGGCGACCGGTCGTAGGTTAACACCTGCAGCAATTCAATGGACGTGCTGATGGCTACTCCCCACAACACCGTGGACACCAGCCGGAAGCGGGAGCGTCCGCGGTACAGGCGTTCCCCGGAATAAAACAACAACACGCCCAACGGGATAAACAGCAGAATATTGAGAACAACATCCGCCCCGGAATAGCGATGAAATTTAAAAAAGTACGGAATGAGTTCGAATTTGTGGAATTTGCGCAGAATATACCCCGCATCCCTCGAAAACCGAAATGGCACCAGCGTAACGTAGTACAAAAATCCCACGTAGCTTAGTGTAAACACCAGATACCATTTGCGGAATAAGACCTGATAAATGTGCTCCCGATTTGCCATTCAAATGCCTGTTCTTAAATCATTTTTTTAAACTGCTTCCAGTAGCGAATTAATTCCAGCTCCCGCGGACGCTGCCGGTAGTTATCCGGATCCGGGCCGGAATATTCATCAATAAAATACCGCACCGTCTCCCGCAGCCATTCTTCTACCGGCGTGGGTTGAAATTTCAGTTCTTCCATGATTAATGACGGATCCAGATAGGACACCCACTTCCCACTGAAGGGGGACACTTCCCGGGTGACGTGGTGCTCCAGCATGACCTTTTCCGGAATAGGCAGAATTTCCACATCGCGTTCCAGCATCCGGGCGGTTAAGCGAATAAATTCCGACAACCGCATCACCTCTTTGCTGGCCACATTGTACACCTTCCCCCGGGTACTTTCCACCTGAAGCACCCGAAAAATAGCCCGCACCACATCGCCCACATATACGTGCCGGACTATGACATCCCCGTCTTCGGGAATAATTAACGGGTTGCCATCCAGAATTCGGCGAATGTAGGAATACAGCCGTAAGCTGTAATCCCGGGGGCCGTGAATAATGGGAAACCGAAACCGAACGGAAGGGAATTTCTGGAATTTATAGGCTTCTTCCAGCAAATCTTCGCACGCACGCTTTTTAACACCATATTCGTATCCAGCCTCTTCCCCGGGCGGGCACTCCGCCAGTGGCTGGTAGTAATCCTCTTCCCTGGCAGGCCAGTGGGTATTGCGGGTCACCAGATAGACTTGCCCGGTACTGATAAAAATGTACTGCCCAATGCGCCCTTTGAACGTCTTGATGGCAATTTCCACATCTTCGGGGTCGTACCCAATCACATCAATCACCACATCAAAACGGCTGCGGCGGAAGGTCTCGTAAAATTTTTTGTAATCCTTCCGATCGCCGTGAATGCGCTGAACGCGATTGCCAAAATCATCCGCCGTTTGCCCCCGATTGAACAGCGTTACCTCAACATTTTCTTCCAGCAGCTTCCGCACGATGTGGTATCCCACAAAGCGGGTTCCACCAATGACCAGGGCACGCATAGGCTAACCTCCTGTTTCGTCCTCGTTCCTGTTTATTTGCTCAATCCACTGAAACATGCGTTCCGATACCCAATATAACACCTCCCGGTAGGTTTTCCCTGCCTTTCGTGGAATTTTAAATGAATGGTCCCCCTGTTCCACCACAACCATGGTTGCCCGTTTGCCCAGTTTTGCCACTACCTGCCGAATTAATTCAAACTGTGCCAGAGAATCGCGGGTTCCCTGCACAAACAACATGGGAAATGGCAGGGGATACAGGTGGGCATCCCGCAGTGCATTGGGTTTGCCGGGCGGGTGTAACGGATATCCCAGAAAAATCAGGCCCTTTAAGAATGGGTATTCCCCAGCAATGGTGGAGGCAATTCGCCCACCCATGCTTTTTCCGCCAATGAACACAGGGAAAGAGGCCAGTTCCGCGGTTACCCACTGAATGACAGCCCGCCAGCTTTCTTGAAGAACCGGTAGCCGGTCGGGCATTTTTTTACCAGCGACCCGGTAGGGGAAATTAAAATACAGGCGGTTTAACGGGAAACGCGCCAGTCCCGCATCCAGGAGTTGAAAAAATTCGCTGGTCACATCGGCTCCGGCGCCATGGGCCAGTACCAGCACCGGTGCGTTTGCCTGAATGTGCCGGGGGACAAAAAGCGCAACCTGGCGGTTTGCCGAAAGAGTCAGCCGATGCGCGTGGTAATTTTCCGTCATGTTCTCCTGGGGTTTCATTGGTTACGGGACAATCACGTTGTAATACATTTTTTCCGAAATTTCTGCCCATGCCGTTATTTGCCGTTTGAAGGCACTGAACGCCTGGTACACTTCCTTACTCAGTGGATCCCGGGCAACCAGTTCGTCAATGACTTCCATGGCATACTGGCGCAGCGTATCCAGCACAGGCTCCGGGAATTGCCGAATTTCAACCTTTCCTTCTTCTTTGATTTTTTCCAGGTAAATGGCGTTCTGTGTTTCAAACTCGGACAAAATCCACAAATTCAATTTGTACGCTGCGGTTTCAATAACCGCTTGCAATTCTTTGGGCAACTGCTCAAATGCCCCTTTGTTTACCACCAATTCCAGCACCGAACCCGGTTCGTGCCAGCCGGGGTAGTAATAATATTTTGCAATCCGGTGAAATCCCATCAGGTAATCGTGGTACGGGCCAATCCATTCTGTTGCGTCAATAATACCCCGTTCCAGATTGGTGTAAATTTCGCCTCCGGGGGATAAAATCGCAGATCCTCCGGCTTTGGCAATCACTTTACCTCCAAGCCCGGGAATGCGCATTTTTAATCCTTTAAAATCCTCAATGGTACGGATTTCCTTGTTAAACCAGCCCCCCATTTGTACTCCGGTGTTTCCGGCGGGAAAGGGAATCAAATTAAACGGCAGGTACACCTTCCGCCACAGATCCAGTCCGCCGCCCCGGTACAGCCAGGCATTCATTTGCTGCCCGTTCATTCCAAACGGCACTGAAGAAAAAAACTGAGCTGCCGGTACTTTTCCGGCCCAATAGTAGGATGCCCCGTGCCCCAGCTGGGCAATCCCCTGACTCACGGTATCAAACACCTCCAGGGCGGGCACCAGCTCCCCACCGCCATACACATGAATTTTCAGGTCGCCACCGGACAATTCCTCCACCCATTTGGCAAACAAGTCCACACCTTCCCCCAGGACGGGAAAATGGGGCGGCCAGGTGGTTACCATCTTCCAGCGAAATTTTTTCCGCGTTCGCACAGCCGGCGCATTACCTGTTTCCTGCTGTTGCGTGCAGGACGCCAATCCCCCCAGTGCTACGGCACTTACAGATGCAACGGCCGTTTTCAGAAAATTCCGTCGTGTTTTCTTCTCCATAATCTACCTCCACCTTGGCTTGATGGGTTTATGCCACGTACCGATCAAATATACGGTGTTCAGGAATTAAAATCATTACTTGCTGCAGGCGCAACCATTTAGAAAATTCCAGCCCGGAAACGGAGAGTGTTCAAAGGCATGGAAAAACGCACCGATAAAATGGAATATTTAAGCGAAGACGCCAGCCGGGATGCATTTCGCACCCGCTTACTGCAATGGTTTAAAGAGAATCAACGGGAATTGCCCTGGCGGCGCACGCGGGAGCCGTACCCGGTGTGGATTTCCGAAGTAATGTTGCAACAAACCCAGGTGGCAACGGTCATCCCGTATTTTCATCGGTTTATGGAGCACTTCCCCACCGTGCAGGCACTGGCCAATGCGGATTTGCAACAGGTACTAAAGGTGTGGGAAGGGCTGGGGTATTATGCCCGTGCCCGCCATGCGCACCGGGCTGCGCAGGTAATTGTGCAGGAACGCAACGGACGGTTCCCCACTTCATTTGCGGAGTGGAAAACCCTTCCGGGGGTGGGCAATTACATTGCGGCCGCTGTGGCCAGTATTGTACATGGGGAAGCGGTTCCGGTGGTGGACGGAAACGTAAAACGGGTGCTGGCACGATTAACAGACAACCCCACGCCGGTCAATCATTCCCGGGCGTACGCCCATTATTTTCAGACGGCTTCCCGCCTCCTCTCACCGGAAGAGCCCGGCGATTTCAACCAGGCACTGATGGAACTGGGTGCAACGGTGTGCTTGCCGCGGAATCCGCAGTGCTCCCGCTGTCCGGTGGCAACGCTGTGTGCGGCCTTTCAGCACAACCTGCAAAGCGAACTACCTCGTCGGATTCCCCGAAAAACAGTGCCCACCTACGCTATTGCTGTCGGTGTGGTGGTGCACAATGGTCAGGTACTTATTACCCGGCGGAAAAACGACGGCTTGCTGGGAGGATTGTGGGAGTTCCCGGGAGGGAAAATAGAAAACGGGGAAACCCCGGAGGCAGCCTGCAAACGGGAAATACAGGAAGAAACCGGGCTCACCGTTACCGATTTAATCCCGCTGGCTACGGTAAACCATGCCTACTCTCATTTTAAAGTTAATTTGCACGTGTTCGTCTGCCAGGCGCAATCGCGGAAGGTGGTTCTGAACGGGGCGACAGATTTTAAGTGGGTGGCGCCCGAAGAACTGGAGCAGTTTCCCTTCCCGGGCGCCAATCGGAAATTTTTCCCCGCCCTGATGGCCCATTTTAGAAGCACGGCTTAAAAGCGCATGGCCAGCAGGCGGATTTCCGTCATCTCTTCGATGGCATAACGGATGCCTTCCCGCCCAAAACCGGAATCCTTGCTGCCACCGTATGGCATGGGGTCTATCCGAAACGTGGGGTAATCATTAACAATCACGCCGCCCACCTGCAACTCCCGGTAGGCATAGTGAATTTTCTCAATATCCCGGGTAAACACCCCGGCCTGTAAGCCATAATTGGAGTTGTTTACCGCGGCCACCGCTTCCGTAAACTCCCGATAGGGCTCCACGATAACCACGGGAGCAAATACTTCCTCGCGAACCACCTTCATATCCGGTCGGGTGTTGGTGAGCACCGTTGGCGTATAAAAGGCGCCGTCCCGCTGCCCGCCGGCCAGAACAGTGGCACCGGCATCCAGGGCTTCCTGCACCCACTGCTCAATGCGCTCCGCTTCTGCCGGGCTAATCATGGGCCCCACAACCACGTCCGGATTGTGCGGATCACCCATTTGAATGTCGTTTTTCACTTCGGAGACAAATTCGTTAATGAATTTATCCCAGATGTCCTGATGCACATAAATCCGCTGCACGGAAATACACACCTGTCCGGCGTAGGCAAATGCACCCAGTGCCAGCCGGGGTACGGCAAAATCCAGGTCGGCATCCGGCTCCACAATGACCCCCGCGTTGCCACCCAATTCCAGTGTGACGTACTTCTTGCCGGAAAGGGATTTTAATCGCCACCCTACCGCAGCGCTGCCCGTAAAAGTTAATTTGCGAATACGCACATCTTTGACCAGTTCTTCTGCATCGGCACCGGACGCCGGGACGATGTTCACACCCCCTTCCGGTATGCCTGCATCCCGAATGACTTCTGCCAGAAGCAACGCGGTTAATGGGGTTTGAGAGGCGGGTTTTAAAATGATACTGTTCCCCGCAGCAATGGCAGGAGCTATTTTATGCGCCACCAGGTTTAACGGGAAATTGAACGGGGAAATGCCCAATACCACGCCCAGGGGCACGCGCGTTGCCAAGGCACGATAGTTCCGGGTCTGGGGTGCCATGTCCAGCGTGAGGACTTCCCCGCCCAGCCGCTTGGCTTCTTCGGCAGCGGTGGTGAAGGTAATCGTGGCACGAAATACCTCGTTGCGGGCAAAACGAATGGGTTTTCCGCTTTCCTGAACAATGGTTTCAATAAACGCCTCTTCCCGCTCCCGAATGCCTTCTACGATTTTGTGCAAAATCTGCGAACGGTCGTAACTGCTCAGGCGGCGCATTTCCTCAAATCCCTGCTCTGCACTGCGCACTGCTTCGTCCAACACGTTGCTATCCGCTCTGTGGACAATAGCAATAGGTTCGCCGGTAAAGGGATTTTTTACTTCAAACGTATTTCCGGTTTCGGTAAACGTATTGTGGATAAATGGTTTATAGGTTGGTATGGCCATGTTTCTGCCCTCCTCACAATGACTGAATTTAAAATAGCCGTTTTTCCGGCGAATTAAAAGAACAATCCACAAAAATCCGCCGGGAAATTACGACCGATTTCGCAGGGATTCCAGTCGGTGGAGTTCATGATTTAAGACAGTTTGCGCCAGCAAGACATCACCGGTGTGGGGATCAACAATTTTTTCCAGCCATTGATGCCGGCCGCATTGAGGGCAGGATTTTTGGGAAAATCCCAGAAACGGATTTTGGAGGAACTGTACCGCAAAACGGATTTGTTTTTGGGTCACCGGTAACCAGTGTTTACTGGTATGGTTGCAGTACACACACCGGTAAATCCCCACATAACGCCCGTGCCGTTCAGGCCAAAATGCCCGTTTTGCTGTTCGGGATTTCATGGCTTAACCTCAATTGTTCTTCGGTTGAACGGGGTAAATAAATAATAAAGGAAGAGCCTTTGCCTTCCGTGCTTTCCACCACCACCCGTCCTTTCAAATTCAATACCAGTTCTTTCACCAGGCTAAGGCCGATGCCCATGCCGCCTCCCATAAAATCCTTCCGGGAAGAACTGTGATGGATAACGTCCTGGACTTCGTAGAAATCTTTGAAAATGGCTTCCTGTTTTTCCGCCGGAATGCCAACACCCGTATCCGCCACAACAATATTGACATAGTTCTGGGTGGTGAACAGTTTTATCGACACTTCTCCGCCATCGGGTGTAAATTTCAGGGCATTGTGCACCAACTCCCGAAGGATAATTTTTACCGCCCCCTCATTGGCAAACACCATGGCCGGTTTGGCTGGCAATCGCAAATGCAGTTGAATATTACGGAATTTAAACAGTCGAAACATTTCCTCGTACACACCCTGTGCAATTTCGCGGACATCCACCAATTGTTGAATGGATAACATTTCCCCCTGCTGCAGGCGGGATAATAAATGCATGCGATCCAGACTGGAAACCAATTCCTCAGACGTATTTTTCAGAATCGAAAAAATTTCCTTTACTTCGGGATCGTCACCCGGCACCATGGTGGACAAAATTTCCAGGTACCCTTTAATGATGGTTACCGGGGTTCGAATTTCGTGATTGGTAATGGAA
>WGBF01000474.1 GCA_015494485.1 bacterium
GCGTTTTGATGGTTTCCGAAGGCCCCTTGAACGATACGCTTTCAATCACGTCCGGATACAGCGTGCCCTGGGCTAAAAAGTCAAACGGACCGCTTTTTTGGGCTTCTGCTTCAAATACGTCAATGAACGTGTTGCCGATGATTTTCCGTTTCTGTTCCGGGTCCGTAACACCGCGCAACTTAGACAGAAACAATTGACGGGCGTTGACTGAAATCAAATTTATATGAAAATGTTCTCGAAAAACAGTTTCCACCTCCTGGGCTTCGTTGGCACGCAGCAATCCCGTATCCACAAACACGCAGGTCAACTGATCCCCGATAGCCCGGTGCAGCAGCACCGCCACCACGCTGGAATCTACCCCGCCGGAAAGGGCGCACAGCACGCGTTTGTCCCCCACCTGCTGGCGGATTTTTTCAATCTGGCTGGAAATAAAGGATTGCGGCGACCAGTCCCCGCTAACGCCGGCTATGAGGTACAGAAAATTGTGCAGGATTTGTTTGCCTTCCACCGTGTGGTGCACTTCCGGATGGAACTGGATGCCGTAAATGTTTTTCTCCGCATTGCCGATTGCCGCAATGGGGGAATTTTCCGTATGGGCCAGAATGGAAAATCCGGATGGGGCTTCGGTCAAATGGTCCCCGTGGCTCATCCACACTACCGTGGGGGAGTCCACTTCAAAAAACAGCTCGGTGTCTTCGTCGATGAACAGTTCCGCGCGGCCGTATTCCCGCCGGGCGGCGGGGTCCACCTGTCCCCCCATTTCGGCGGCAATGAGCTGCAGCCCGTAGCAAATGCCCAGAATGGGTAATCCCAGTTGAAAAATGCCGCTGTCCGGCCGGGGGGCGTCCTCAGCGTACACACTGGAGGGACCCCCGGATAAAATGATAGCCTTAATGGACTTATCCGCTTTAATTTTTTCCAGCGGGTAATTGAAGGGTTGAATTTCGGAGAAGACGTGCAATTCCCGCACGCGGCGGGCAATGAGCTGGGTGTACTGCGACCCAAAATCAAGAATCAGAACTTTTTCCATTGCGTTCCAGACCCCATTGTTTAAGTTCGGTTAAAAATTGGTAATTGGTTAAATCGAATTGCAACGGCGTAATGGAGACGTAATTTTGTGCCACGGCCACTTCGTCCACATCCTCATCCGTATCCACAAACACTTTGGTGCCACTGAGCCAGTAATACACCCGGTTGCTGGGATCGGTGCGTTTTTCAAAATATTCTTCGTAACGCCCGCGCCCCTGCCGGGTAATGCGAATGCCCTGCACTTCTTCTTCCGGCACCGGGGGAATGTTCACGTTTAACAAGGTACCATCCGGTAAGCCTTCGGCCAGGACCTTGCGGCTCAGTTGAATGGCCAGTTTTTTGGCGTAAGTAAAATCTTTAAACTGGAAGCTGGCCACGGAAAAGGCAATGGAGGGAATCCCCATAATCATCCCTTCCGTAGCGGCGGAAACCGTCCCGGAATAAATCACATTCAGCGCGGTATTGGCTCCCTGATTAATTCCGGAAACGACCAGATCCGGGGTAAATTGCAGAATGGCTTTTACCGCCAGCTTGACGCAATCGGCGGGGGTGCCGTTTACCGCCCAGCCGAAGAATTCGCCATTGCGTTTAAATTCCCACACCCGCAGGGGGTCGGAGAGGGTGATGGCGTGCCCCACAGCGCTCCGTTCCGAATCGGGGGCTACGACGTAGGTTTCGCCCACTTCCATCATGGCTTCCCGCAGGGCTAAAATACCGGGAGCAAAAATGCCGTCGTCGTTGGTAATAAGAATGCGCGGTTTATGGCTCATGGGTGTCCTTTCTGATTGGTCCATTGTTGTCCATTTTTGGTGCCCAATTTATGAAAAAGTTGAGGCGTTGTCATTGGATTATTTTGGTGCTTTTTTGGAGGAATACAAACCGTGCTACCCGTGATTCCATGAGGCGGCTGGTTTCTTTCATTTTCGTTGCGCAGAAAGAAAATCGATCGCTGGTTTGCAGATTGAATTATTTGCACCACCAATACAACTTAAAATAGGTTGGATAACGCTCATGTGAATGTCCTTTACTGAATTCGGAAGAACCGGGCATGATCCAACCCGTTCTGAGAAAGGGAACCGAGTGCTGATCGTTACAGAAACCACACCCAATAAATGCCAATCAAAATGGCCAGGGAGGCGAAGGTGTATTGGAGGTATTGAAAACTGTTTTCGGACCATTGCAGCAGCCGATGGGCACTTTTGCCAATGACCAGTGCTACCAGAGTCATGGCCAGGATGGAACCCAATCCGAACGCCACAATGTACCCCACCGTGGCGTGCCAGCCCGGCAGTGCCAGCGCCGGAAGCACTCCCAGCAAGTGAGAGCTCCCCGCCAGCCCGTGTAAGATGCCGATTCCCAATGGGGCATGGGTGTGTTGATGGGCGGCGTGGTCATGTGACTGCATTTCTTCCCGGGAATGGAAATGGATATGAACGTGCGCTTCGCCATCGTGTTCATGTTCGTGAATGTGAATGCGGTTCCGAAAGGACCGCCGCATGGCCCACAACCCCAGGATAATCAGCACGACACCCACCAGTTTTTCGGACCAGCCGGAGAGGGTGTCCACTGGCAGAAAGTCTTTCAGCAAAAAGGCCAGTGCACCCACAATCCACACGCCGGTGCTATGGCCAATGCCCCACCAGAGGCCGGTAAGCCAGGGATGCCGGCGATTTTGTAAGGCCAGAGGAGCTACCGCTGCCAAGTGGTCCGGACCGCTAACCACATGAAGCATACCGGCAGCCAGTCCGGTTACCACACTGAATGCCAGGTAAGAGATGGATTCCAAATCTATTGCCTTTGTGAATTAATGGCAGCGTTATTTGAGCTTGTTGATGGTGGCTTTATCCAGCGATGCTTTTTCGGCACTGCCGTTACCGTTGTTGCTGTTTGCAGGCAAAGGCATTTCCGCATACCACAGAATTTTGAGCAACCGTGCCAGGGTGCGGTGCATTTCATGACGATGCACAATCATGTCCACAAAGCCGTGTTCCAGAACAAACTCTGCCGTCTGGAAGCCTTCCGGTAAATCCTGCCCGATGGTTTGCTTGATGACCCGCTGACCCGCAAACCCGATGAGTGCCCCCGGTTCGGCAATGTGAATATCCCCCAGCATGGCAAAACTGGCGGTGGTGCCACCTGTAGTCGGGTCAGTTAAAATGGCAATGTAGGGAATCCCGGCTTCGGAAAGCTGGGCCAGCTTGGCGCTGGTTTTGGCCAGTTGCATCAGGGAAATGGCGCCTTCCATCATGCGGGCGCCACCGGACGCGGTAACGATAATGAGCGGTACCCGTTTTTCCCGGGCGCGGTCAATGGCGCGGGAAATTTTTTCCCCCACAACGGATCCCATACTGCCACCGATAAAGGAAAAATCCATGACCGCTGCTACGATGGGCATGCCGTTAATGCGGGCATCGCCGGTGACGACGGCGTCATTCAAGCCGGTTTTCTTCTGGGCCTCTTTTAGACGATCTGAGTATTTCTTCTTGTCTTTAAATTTAAGCGGGTCCACCGGCTTAATGTTTTGCGCAAACTCTTCAAAGGAATTGGCGTCGAAGTAGTAATCAATGTATTCTTTGGAGGTAACCCGAAAGTGGTATTCGCACTTGGGGCACACATACATGCGCTTTTGCAATTCGCGCCGGTAAATAATTTCCCCGCACTTGTTGCATTTGACCCACAATCCATCCGGGATTGCCTTTTTCTCGCCGCTGGAAATTCCCTTTTTGCGTTTAAACCAATCCATAAAAAAATCCCCCGAAAAAGTGAACAGCACAAAATAATAAAAAAATCTGGAAATTCAAACGTTCGGTAGAGGTTTTGAGGGAAGGGAGCAGGAAATCTTAAACTTGGGTTTGCAGGTTTTTGCGCATCACAATGGCATCTTCGCCATCGCGGTAGTAACGTTTGCGCACGCCGTGGGGGAAAAATCCAAACTTGTTGTACAGGGCCATTGCGGCTTTGTTAGAAGGGCGCACTTCCAGCAAAATGTAATGGGAACCCATTTTCTCTGCCCGGTCAATTAAGTGCTGCATTAAATAAGTGCCCCAGCCCTGTTTCTGGTAGTCCGGGTGGATGGCAATATTGGCAATGTGAAATTCTTCGAAGATTTCCCAGGCCACGGCATATCCAATAATTTCGCCCTCCAGGTCCAGGACCACCGGGTAGGAGAAGCGGTTGGCATGAATTTCAAACTGAAAACTGGTACGTTGCCAGGGGTCGGGGAACACCCGTTGCTCAATGCGAAGGACAAAATCCAGGTCCTCTTCCTGCATTCGGCGAATAACGGGCTTCATAGCACTCCTTTAAATGCACGCATATACAGCGGTTCTGCGTCGGTCAATGAGGGCCAGTTGCCTTTTAAATAAGCGGAATATCCCAGTTCGGCCAGGGCCCACATCTGGGGCTGCGGGGCAGACCAAATGGTAGCAGAATCTGGCAAGAGGGGGTGCAGTTGGGGCTTCAGGCGAACGGCATCGGCACCGGTAATAATCGCGGGTGCATCCCCCAGCCAATTCGGAAATTCCGCCAGGGGTAGCAACGTGGGTTTTTCCACTTCCTGAAAGCCGTTGGCGTCGTGGTGAAAACGGGCCACAAAAAGTTCCTCCCGCCGGGCATCAATGATGGGAACGATGGCTTCCGGGCGCGGACCCAGGCTGTAGGCCCACACCTGCAGGGTGGATACGGGAATTACCGGAATGTTCAACGCCTGGGCCATCCCTTTGGCCAGACTAAAGCCAATGCGTAGCCCGGTAAATGAGCCCGGTCCGGCTGAAACAACGATGGCAGAAAGCACATCAGGGGAAATTTCTGCTTCTTTCAGGGCCTGTTCCACAAAGGGCGCCAGTTTGCGGGAGTGCACGTTCTTCTGGTTCACGGCAAATTCCGAAACAATCCCGCTTTCGCGGCTCACCGCAACGCCGCAGGTCAGTCCGGTGGTTTCAATATGTAGCAAGTAGGGTGCTGTCTGGTTCATGAGGCTCTCCGTTCAATCCGTACCTGTCGGGCATTGGGGGCATCGGGTACAAATTCCAGGTAAATATTAATCCGCCGGGCGGGCAGTTCCCGCTCCACCTTTTCGGCCCACTCAATAAACGTTA
>WGBF01000475.1 GCA_015494485.1 bacterium
TCCCTCTGTTAACTGGGGAAGTTCGTCCTGAGCAATCTGGTGGGCGGTGGTAGCAATATATCGAATGGTGTGCGATAGTTTAGAGCTTGCTAATAAGCTGAAAATGATGCTAAGTGCAACCAGAAAACCGATCGACACATAGGCAACCTGTTTTTCCCGGTTATAATCATTACTGGACTGACGGAGTGTTTCCCGGGCTCCATCAATCTTGGTTTGCATGACTCCATTCATCTGGGAGGTCAGTTGATCGAATGCCGGGAAAAGCGACGACCTGAGAAAAGAATCAATGCCCGCTGGGGTAGCCGAATTACCAATTGTCGTAAACCGTGTGATGAATGCCGCCGTCTGTTGCCAGTTCTTGCGTAAGGTTTGAAGTTCGTTCTGTGAACGATAGTGAGTATTCCGGTTTTGCGTTAAATCCTGTAGGTGTTGGTTGATGCGAGCCATCTGCTCGGTGATGTTTTGGTGTTCTTCTCGTCTGGACTCCGGGCTGGTAGCCACCTGGTACTCCAACAAATCCCCTTTAAGCTGGTGTAAATCGGCCTGCAATTGACTGAATTCTTGCAGTCCAATAACATTTTCCTGATACATCGATTGCAGGCGGTGGTTTATCCGGCTGCTATTGCGGAGACCTTGTTGGGCAATGAAAATTAAGGATAAGAGAATAAACATTAAAATAATTAAAAGCTTATATCGAATGGTAATACGCATGGTGAAATCCCTTTCACATTATATCCCTGTAATGGTTACAGTATTCGGTAGTAATTAACTTCTCTTTAAAATATTTTGTCGAAATAGAAGGGGCATGTAAATATTACTGAAGCTGTTTAAATATCGGCACTCCGGGATAAAAAATTAATAATATTGTTAAAATTGATAATCTCTTTCCGATGAAATTTAGGGTGTTTTATACAATGTGTGAAATTTTGAGATTCATCACGAAAAGAGTAAAAACGCACAATTAATTTCCGGCGCTTCCGTATCGAATTAGAATCAATTATGGGACATGGACTTATTGGGCAACAAATAAAGGGTGAAGGCGATGAAATATCTAATTGTCGGTTTTCTGATTGCAATGGGGGTTTTGGCCTGTTCCAGCAACAAAATGGAAAAGCAGGCCGGAAAGACGAACCGTGAATCCCTTAAACAGAAAAATGTTGTGCACCCAACGAATGAATTGAAAAAATCCGCAGCCGATACGCTCATCCAGATGTACAACAGCGGCGGGTTCACGGGCATGACCACTGGATACTGGATTTCAACCCGTGGAGAAGTTAAGCGCTTTGTTAAGAATGTACAGGGCCAGGTTGTGGATGAACAGCGAAAAGCGCTGAGCCCGGATACGGTTCGCCTGATGATCCGGGAATTACAGCAGACCGGGGTTTTAGCAAATCCCATTCGTCGCACGGGCAATTTTACCCATTACCTGATTGTGCGCTTTCCCGAACAAACGATATCTCTCTCCTGGGTGGACAAGGAAGAGCTACCGGTTTCCTTTCAACAATGGTATGAAAAATACTGGAAAAAATGTTCGGATTGGCTACCACCACACAATCGTTAATCGTTCATACAAAAGGAGGTTTCTATGAAGCATTGGTATTCGTTCTTCGGGATTATCGCATTGGTGTTGTGGGCTGGGGGAGTCGGTGCCGAACAACACCGTTCACTGAAAGACCAATGGGCGCAGGTAAAACAGCGCAAAACAGTGGCTCCCACACAAAATATGCAGCAGCCTTTTTCACTGAATCAGAAGGTGTTAAAACAACTGCGCTTGGGAAATTCCCTGAAGCCCGGACAGTTGCCACCCGATGACGCATTTTCAGAAGACCGTTTGCAGAAACTTGCCCCGCGTTTTGATCAAGCATTTCAGCAGGCCCGGCAAGTGGCATCCTGGCAAATTCACTGGAATAACCGACAGGGGGTGCCGCAGTATATCACCAATGTGGCGGATGATTCGCCCCTGCAGGACGTGGGTGCCGCTGCCTCCGGTGAACGGTTAGCGCGGGCGTTTATTCAACGCTATCAGCAGGTGTTTCAAATTGCCGATCCTGACGCGGAACTGGAACGCCTTACCACGATTCGCGATGCATTTCAGAAAGAGCACGTGGTATTCCGCCAGAAAATAATGGGCATTCCGGTGTGGGGGAAGGATATTGTGGTGCATTTGAACCCGGATGGGAGCGTGTATGCGGTAAACGGGCATTATATCCCCACTCTGAACCGGGAATTTGCCGACCTGGCGCGCGTGGACGCGGCTGCGGCAGTATCGATTGCGACAGAGCATCTTTCCCAGGAAATTCCGATTGTCCCGCTGAATGAAAAATGGCAGCAGATTCTGGAGTATTCGGAACCCATCGCCAGGCAGTATTTCTGGGAAGATTCCCGCACCGGCGAGGTGAAACGGGTCTGGCATGTGGAAATTCGTCCCAACATCCGCGATGACTATTATTATTTTATTGATGCCCGCACGGGCGAAATTCTGGAACGCTACAACAACACCCGCTTTGACGGGCCCACCACCGCTCAGGCAACGGACTTAAACGGGCAAACGCGTACCATTCACACCTACCTGTATCAGGGAACGTACTATATGCTGGATGCCAGCCGACCCACCTGGCAGGGAGATGCCAATGACCCCATTAATAAATCCAAAGGGGGATTAATGACCCTGGATGCCCGGAACCAGGACCTGACCTCCAAAACGACCATTTATTACGTAACGTCGTCCAATAACCAGTGGTCGGATCCCGCAGCCGTTTCGGCGCACTACAATGTGGGGCAGGTGTTTGAATACTACTACAACACCCATAACCGCCAGGGGATTGACGGCGAGGGTGGTACCATTTATTCCATCATCCATGTAACGGACCAGGGGCAGTCCATGGAAAATGCCTACTGGAATGGAAAGGTTATGGCGTACGGAGATGGCGGCCAGATGTTTAAACCCCTGGCAGGTGCCCTGGATGTGGCCGCTCACGAAATGACCCACGGCGTGATTGAGCGCACCGTAAATCTGGAATACAAGTTTCAGTCCGGTGCTCTCAATGAATCCCTTGCGGATATTTTTGGCGCCATGGTGGACCGGGACGACTGGAAAATGGGGGAAGATGTGGTGAAAGGCAATGCCTTCCCCAGCGGGGCGCTGCGGGATCTGGCAGACCCCCATAACGGTGGCAATTCCTTAAATGATCCCGGCTGGCAACCGGCCCATATGAATGAATATGTGAATTTGAATATCGACCAGGATAACGGCGGGGTGCATGTCAATAGCGGTATCCCCAACAAAGCGGCGTACTTAATGGCGAATGCAATTGGCCGGGATAAAACGGAGCGCATTTACTACCGGGTTCTGGACGCCCGCTACCTGAACAGCCAATCCAATTTTGTCGATATGCGCAATGCCTGTGTTCAGGCGGCGAAGGACCTGTACGGCGATAACAGTGCCGAAGTTCAGGCGGTGAACAATGCCTTTGACCAGGTGGGCATCACCGGTGATGGCTCCGCGCCGGATCCGGAGCTACCGCCCGTACAGGGAGAGCAATGGTTTATTACCATCGGAACCGGTGATTATTTACCCTATCTGGTAAAGAGTGATGCCTCTCAGTTTGCAGCATTAACCAGCACCCAGGTGTACCCGTATTCCAGCAACCCTGTTTCCATTACCGATGACGGTTCCACCGTATTTTTTGTGGACATTAACAATTACATTCGCGTCATCGGTTCGGATGGGGCCGATGAGCAGGTCATCAGCAATCAGGGGGTGTGGTCTGCGATTTCAATTTCACCCAACGGGCAATTCCTGGCCGCCAATACCATTTATCAGGACAGTGTGCTGTATGTGTTTGACCTCACCGGCCAGAATCCCGATATGGTATTCAAGCTGTACCAACCCACTTCCCAGGAAGGGGTAAAGGATTACGTCACCCTGTATTCCGATGCCATGGACTGGGATTTCAGCAACCGCTACATTTTGTTTGATGCGTTTAATAGTATTCCGCAACAAAGTGGCGATTCTCTGGAATTCTGGAACATCAATATTCTGGATATTACCACCGGTCTTATTTTCCCCGTATTCCCGCCACAACCGGAAGGGATTAGCCTGGGGAATCCGTCGTTTGCGCAGACCGATGAAAATATTTTCACCTTTGATTATGTGGATTTCAATCAGGGTGAAGATGTTATTATGGCCGCTAACCTGTTTACCGGCGATGTCACCACGGTCTTTAATAATGGCGATGTGATTGGGTATCCTAACTATTCCACTCAGGATGACCGGATTGTATTTCAGACCTGGGTGACCGACCAGTACGGCAATACGGACTATGGGGTTGCCTATCAACCGCTGGCCAGTGACAAAATGAGTCCGGCAGGGCAGGCCCAGGCGTTAATCAGTGGCGGAATTCGCCCCAAGTGGTTTGCCATTGGTTCCCGGCCGACGGCAATTGAAGACCAGCCGTCAACGGTAGCGCAGGGATTTTATCTGGGAGCCAATTATCCCAATCCGTTTAATCCTACCACCACCATCCCCTTTTCCGTGAGCCAGAATGCACAGGTAACGCTTACCGTGTATGACAACACGGGGCGACAGGTAAAAACGCTGCTGAATAAAACGGTAGCGCCAGGTAGCTACACCGTGGAATGGGATGGCCGGAATGATGCCGGGATGCCGGTGGCCAGTGGTGTGTATTTTTACCGCATGCAGGTAGTGCGTGGTTCAGCAGTTGTGTACAGCCGTTTCCGCAA
This sequence comes from bacterium, assembly GCA_015494485.1. Lineage (GTDB taxonomy): Bacteria > Calditrichota > Calditrichia > RBG-13-44-9 > J042 > WGBF01. The sequence goes on from WGBF01000475.1 coordinate 4,744, forward strand.
ATTGGTGCTAATGAAGTAATGCGGGGAGAATAATTCGATATACACGTATTTCAGAGCCGCAGGTTTCCAGTAGTTGGGGCCTGCGGCTCTGTGTATTGGCATTCCCTTTTCTGGGAAGGTTTCAACGCCCGAATATCCGTCAAATGTATTGGTAAATGAGGCGGTACTCCTTCGTGGGAAGCTTCTCCCCGCAAAAGCGTAATAGGAAAGAAATGAAGCCTTTGGAAGTTGCCCA
>WGBF01000476.1 GCA_015494485.1 bacterium
GGCTGAAGCAGGGTAACCTTGTCCGGCAATTGAAGCTTGGTGCGGAACATCCAGGTATCGGACCACATTCCGTCCCCGGTATAATTGGATGCCTGTACCCGCCAGTAATAGGGCGTGTCATAATCCAATCCATTAATTGTCATTGAAGTCGATTGTGTGGTGGAATCCACAATAATATTGGAAAACTGATCATCAAGGGCAACCTGCACCTGATAGCTCTCAGCACCGTTCACACCGTTCCATTCCAGGGTTGGGTTCAACTCTACCTGAACAGCGCTATCGGCTGGTGATACCAATGTGGGTGCAACCAACACCTGATCGTATTTAATTAATACCACGCCGGGTACGCTATCCAGATTGGCGCTTCCAACAACAAACACATTGCCTTCACTATCCACCAAAACGTCCATTGCCTGATCGGATTTATTCCCGGCACTACTGTACCGTGCTTCCCACATCCCGGTGCCATCTTTCTCATAGCGCAAACTGGCAAAATCCGGTCCGGAATCCACACCATTGCTTTGCCCGGTGACGTAAATTTTATTGTGGTTATCCAGTGCTAAGGCATTGAGGTCATCCCAATCATTGGCAGGCCCATCGTAGCGGTTTACCCAGAGCAAATTGCCACTGGCATCAAATTTCAATATGCCATAGTCGCGGGTTGCGTCAAATGCGGAACCATCCAGCGTTGCTCCGATGATGATATTTCCATCACCATCCACCGCCATATCAAAGGGCTCGTCCTGCGCATTGTTTCCACTGTCATACACCTGAGCCCACTCTTCATTTCCGGCATTGTCGTAGGACACAACTAAAATGTCCCCACCGTTGCGGGAAGAAACGCCACTGACCACAACGCCGTTATCCTTTTTAGCAATCTGAACCGCAAAATCATTGCCCGCAGCGTTATCGTATTGGGCACTCCATACCAGATTACCATCGCTATCGTATTTCAGGACAATCAAATCCCACTGGGATTGGCTGTTCCGGCTATAACCGGCAACATACACGTTGGCACTGTCATCAACAACAATGCCCTTGCCTTCATCATGCTGATTATCCGGTCCATCATAAATGGCTTTCCAGATGAGCGAACCGTCTGCCGCCAGTTTCAACGTAATGGCATCCGGAGCAACCCACGGACTGGTGCTTTCCATGCTGTAACCGGTGACATACACGTTCCCCTGATCATCCACGGTTAGGTCCCGGGCCCGATCGTCATAAGAGCCCGCACCATCGTAAACGTAGCGCCATAATTCATTCAGGTCATTATCAAATTTCACCACCAGCAGGTCTTTTTGCGTATCGGCGTTATCAAGTGTACCGGCAATAATAACATTGCCATCCGCATCCACAGAGATACTTTTCACCTTGTCATTTTTGTTATCCGTTCCATTAAGCACCGCAGACGCTACAACCGTACCGCTGGCATCCATTTTAAGAATTTGAATATCCATTGTGGAATCGCTGTTCACCCGATGTCCGGCAACAAAAATGTTCCCGTTGGAATCCATAGCCATCTGGTTAGCAAGGTCCTGTAGAAAATTCCCTCCGGATGAATATTGACTTACCCAAACTTGCTGAACGACCGTTTGAGCAAAGAGAATATTTGCCCAAAACACCCCCAGTATTAATATCGCCAAACGTTTCATAAGGCCTCCTGCTTTTTGTCTATTCGACTTTAACATAGTTATTATTTTCAATAATTGTGCCAAATAATTATTGTTTTCCTGGAACAACTTACAAAAATTCGGAATATGATTGCTACATATATTAATTTTTTTCATGAATCGCATTCACTTTACACAGAGGGCGAAACGCACTATGCAATATTTGCTTTATTACGAAATTTTTGCTTATTTCACCATCTCAGATTCATTCAATTTGTAGCCCCAACGCGAATAATACTGTTCCCATTCCAATTGAATTCGCCGGCGCTGCTCCGGGGTTACTTCTGGATAGCTATTTGTTTTATAGCGCTGTAATGTGGCGATTTTTTCTTTTAAGTAAGGGTGATAAATATCAAATCCTTCAATATGCAATTTTTGATAAATTGTTTGAATTGTTGCTTCAAAATCGTGAACCAATTCCTCAAAAGAAATGTCAATGAAATTCCCTTCCGGGATGGCCGGGACATCTTCCCAGAAGGCATCATACATTAATTTATATCGTCGAATAATCGTATCCTCAATTTCTTTATCTGATGGTGTTCTCTGCAAATTCAGCCGGAATGCACTCTTCTTGTACAAATGCAACGTGGATCGGAACACCTTTAACGGATGGCGATGGATGTGAATAAATTTAGCTTCCGGGAACAATTCCAGCAGAAGCTGAATCCGGGCCGTATTGGGTGGCGATTTCAACAGTAACTGCTTTTGATACCGAAACGTCAATTTCTTCAAAAAATACAGATAGGATGCTTTCCACCGTTCGCGGTCCTCCGGTGATGCGGTTTTAAAGGACAAAAACTGGTCGTAATACCGGGTGTTCAACGGGAACGTCCAGCTTAGTAACGGGGAGCGCAGGGACAACATGCCAAGGGCAAACTCTTCCTCCCCGGGACTGAACAAGGACACTTCCACATTATCCATCGGTCGTTTCCAGGTCCGTTGCCCTGCTGTTTTCAGAGAAGTATTTTGTTCGATGGTTAGAAACGTAAACGGATTAAAAATTTCCACCACGTGCGGAAATGCAAATTGCGGATCAGCAGTCATTAATTGAAACAGCAATGTTGTTCCGCTTCGCCAATGCCCTAAAATAAAAATGGGTGGTTTTTGAATCCGGATATCAGCCAGTTGATCCCCAAACTGCCGAATTTCCCTGCGGGAAAGCATTGAATTCCGAAACGCCAGGGCGGTAACGCCAATCGCGACCGGTAATTTAAACGGGTTGATTTTAAATCGATTCTCTTTTAACAGCAAAAACCATTGGGAAGTGGTGAGCCCAAGTAACGTTTCCATAACAACCCACAAACCATTTCAATTGGTATCTAC
>WGBF01000477.1 GCA_015494485.1 bacterium
AACGGTTGTTTTAAAATCATATCCCGTTTGAATGGTGGCATGGGCCCGCTGCCCCAATTGTTGAATGCGGGCAGGGGTTGCCAGTAATTCTTTCAATCGGTGACTCATCGTGAAAATGTCATTTAGCGGCACCAGCACGCCGTTTTCATTGTCGGTTATTAACGTTTCCACATCACCGGTTTGAAAAGCAACCACAGCTTTTTGCATGTCCATCGCCATTAAAATGCCGGCGGTAATTCCTTCCATGCGGGAGGTAAACACCACAATATCGCTTACTGCAAAAATTTCCTCCGGATGGTCAAATTCGGAAATAAAATAACAATTGTCCAGAATGCCCAGTTCAAAAGCATATTTTTGCAATGCCTCCCGCTGGGGGCCATCCCCTACAATTAAGAAAGCCGCGTTGGGCCAATCCTGCAATACTTCCCGGGCCACATCAATAAAAATATCCTGCTGTTTGTATTTGAGTAATTCCCCGTACATGGTAATGGTAGGGAATTCTCCGGGAATATTGTATTTATTGAGAATAACCTCCCGCGGCGGCAATGTTCCATTGGTGCGGAAATAGCGGATCCCTTCCGGAACCACAAAGATGGGAATTCCTTTTAACCAGGAATATTGCTGGTACTCACGCGCAATGGACGGACTGGGGGTTAAAATGGCATCGACCAGATTCCGGTATGTTAACTGATAGCGCCAGTTATTTTTAATGAGCGGCACGGTGTGTCGCGCAATAACCACAGCATCCCCTGCCAGACGTGCCCCTGCACCGGCCAGCCGGACATCCTTACCCAGATTCGCCAACACCCCTTCAATTGCCAGGCGTTTAAACAGTTGCCGGAAGCGGGAGATGGTAACCATGCTGATATCACTTTTCACATCCATGGGGTACACCGTAAATCCAAGCTTTTCGCATTCTTTCAGGAAGCGACTGCCCGGCTTACCGCCACAATAAACGGAATGCCCATTTTCCCGCAGGGCAACCGCCAAATCGCACAGCCAGGCGTCCCGTTCGCCCCAGGTGGAGGGGGCTGCACTGTTTTGAATAAACAATCGCATAAATCACCCGGCAAATTGAAGTTCGTATAATTGGCGATAGCGGGGGGAGCGTTCCAGCAATTCGTGGTGGGTACCAATATCCTGAATCACACCGTTTTCCAGCACCACAATCTTATCGGCATTAATGATGGATGACAACCGGTGGGCAATCATTAACACGGTGCGGTCTGCCATGAGGTGCTCAATGGCCTGCTGAATGAGTTTTTCGGATTCGGAATCCAGGGAAGAGGTGGCTTCATCAAAAATGAGAATGGGGGGATTTTTAAGAATCGCACGGGCAATGGAAATGCGCTGCCGTTGCCCGCCGGAAAGCCGCATGCCCCGTTCCCCCACCAGTGTGTCAAACCCATCCGGGAGTTCCATAATAAACTCATACGCATTGGCCAGTTTTGCAGCCCGAATGATCTCCTCCCGGGAAAATTCCGGCATACCGTAGGCAATGTTGTTTGCGACCGTATCGTTAAACAAAATAACGTCCTGGGTAACAATGCCCATCAGTCGGCGCAAATCTTTTAATTTAATTTTTTGAATGGGAATATTGTCGATGCGGATTTCTCCCCGGGTGACTTCGTAAAAACGGGGTAACAGGTTCACAATGGTGGTTTTTCCCGCTCCGCTGCTGCCCACAAAGGCAACCTTTTCATTTTTATGAATGGTGAGGTTGATGTTGTTCAACACCCAATCTTCGCTGGTGGGATACTTAAAATACACATTGCGATACTCAATGGTCTGCTCAAAGGTGGTTTTAGAAACAGCCCGGGGATCTTCCCGGACTTCCGGAGGATTGTCCATCAGTTCAAATATCCGCTGCCCGGAAGCCACCGCAATCTGAATGTTATTATTGACATCCCCCAAGCTCTTAATGGGCTGCATCATCGAAAACAGCACCACAATGAAGCGGATAAAATCTTCCGGAGAGAGCAACTGCCCCTGAAGGACCAATCGCCCGCCAAACCACAGCACACTGACCAGAATGCCCACCCCCAGTGTTTCGGAAAGCGGAGAGGACAGGCGGTCCAGCCGCACCCGTCGCAGCACCGTTTTGTAATGGTCCCAGGCCTTCTGGCGGAACTTTCGCACCTCATATGGCTCCATGGAAAAGGCCTTTACCACCCTAATGCCATTGATGGTTTCCTGCAATACGGAGGTCAGGGCGGCAATTTTTTCCTGCACGCGGCGGCTTTTACGTTTCAGGCTCTGCCCGATGTAGTAAATTAACACCCCACTTACCGGGATTACAATGAACGCCACCAGGGTAAGCTGCCAGCTAATGCTAATTAACAAAAATAAAAAAATGAGGACTAAAAACGGGTCGCGAATAATTTTGGTAAAACTCCGGTTTACCGCCACATTCAGGGTACTCACATCGTTCAGAATGCGGGAAATCAGGTTCCCCACCCGGTAATTCTCAAAAAACTGCAGGGGCTGATGCACCAGCCGTTCGTACAACTGATTGCGAATATCCAGCGTTACCCGCTCCTCCAGAAAACTTACCCAGTACACTTCCAGAAACCAGGACAAATTCTTTAGCAGAAAGGTTAAAAACAAAACAATGGCCAGGTATTTCAACGTTTCCATGCGGCTTTCATGGATGATATAGCGGGAAAGCTTTTGCTTCAGCCAATCGTTTAAGTTAAGGACGGAGGGCGCTTCCTGAGAAGGCCCCGGATTCTGGGGTGCTTCCACCTGCTGGGGCTGCGTAAACAAGGTATTAATGAAGGGTGCCACCATCCAGACGGAAAGGGTATTAAACACCACAAAGGAAAAGTTAAAAACCAGCACCAGAATGATTTGGGGAATGTATGGCCGCAGGTAGCTTAATATTCGTCGGTAAATTTGCCAATCCGATGATTGCGATTTCATTCCAGTGAGTACCTGCCTTATTTTTCCAAAACAGCGAAAAATTTTAACAAGGTTTTGGTGAATTTCCAAGTGAAATACCGGAAAGCCACCACAAAACACCCGGAAAACCGGAAATTCCCTTTCCGCGTTAACGAATTGATTTTACATTTCGATGATTGGACAAGACCCGTACATAATGAACGAAAACGCGTAACTGCTGAGGTCCAGATGCTGGGGCGCCGAATTCTGAACGTATCCTTAGGAATATTTGTATTTTTAATTATTTACAACACGCTTATTCCCTTTAATTTTCAATACGGCATTGGGGACATTCCCTTTTTGCTCCGACGGGTTGACTGGATTCCCTACATGGGCGTGTATTCCCGTATTTCGGTTACCGATATTGTCGGCAACGTGTTGCTGTTTATTCCGTTTGGCTTTTTCCTTTATCTGGTACTAAATGAGGCAGGCGTTCCGCATCCCCTGCTATTAACAGCTTTGGCATCTTTTGTATTTAGTGCAGGCATTGAGGCTGTCCAGTTATTCATCCCGGAACGGAACACGGCGGCACACGATCTGTTAAACAACACCATTGGGGGAATTGTAGGCGCTGTTGGTGCCTATTTTTACACCTTAATCTTTGCCAAATACCTGCGGAAATATTTTTACGATTTACTCCACCGAAAGCCCTTCCTCCTGCTACTTATTATTATCGGAGGTTTACAGGCCGTTGCGGCGGCAATGCCACCTATGGTTTCCATTACAGTCTCCGATTTAAAGAAAAGCCTGAAAGCCGCCAACATTGTTCCCTTTGCGTACGAATCGGTGGGGAAGTTGTTTTTCCACTCCCCCAACAAACTGGATACCCTGCCGTTTAACTGGTTTGATTTTCTGGAGAACGTCCTGTTCTGGATTGCACCGGGGTATTTGCTGTGGTTGGTGTACCGCATTTACTGGCGTAAAAAACCCTACGGCCCGTTGCTGCTGTGGGGCTTGCCGCTATTGTATTTTCCGCTTCTGGAATTTGGTCAGTTGTTTATTGTATCCCGCATTACCGATATTAACGACATCATCGCCGGTTACCTGGGGGTATTTCTGGGATTTACTGCGTACCACGTCTTAAAACCCCTCCGCCGCAAACTGTACAAAAAGGAAGAAATGAACCTACTTATCATCCCCCTGTTCTTTTACGGCGTGTTTATTTTATTTGCCGGATTCCGGCCGTTTGACTGGACGCTGAACCCCCAGGTTCTTCAAATGGATTTAAACCCCGAAAACCTGATCCCCTTTTACGCCTATTTCCGCAAAACCAGCCTGTGGAACATTTATGACCTGGCCAATTCCACACTGTATTTTCTCCCCATTGCGCTGTACTGGACCCTTACGCTTCGCCGCAAGGGCACCCCGTTTTATGCCATTTATTTTCGAACCATCCTGAGCGGTTTGCTGGTAGGCGGTATGATTGAAATATCCCAGTTGTTTTCCCCCACGCGGATTGCGGAAATCACCGACGTTCTGGCGTACGGCATGGGGGGTGCGCTGGGCACGTTCCTGGTGTATTATTATGAACAGGAAGTGCGCCCCGTGCTTACTGTGTTGCAGAACGGTTTGTTGGAACTGGGGTAACCCCGTTTCTTACCGCAGGAATTCAGGGAATGGCAGGTAGCTATTTGTGTTTCTTATTTCGGGGTTGTTCTTCCAGGTCCAGGTAGGGATGCTCCCGCTGGCAGGTAGTAAAAGCCGTGTGATCCAGTACGCAATCCACCGCATCCGCCACACTTAAGAAAATGCGCTGGGGGCCAATCACCGCCAATAAACCGGATTTACGCATCACATCCCGCACTGGACCTTTCACATTGGCAAACAGCAACTCCACCTTATTTTCCGCAAATTCCCGGACAATATCGCTAAGCGTTTCCAGCGCTGTGGAATCCAGGCTGTTCACGCTGCCGCAATCCAGAATCACTGCACGCAGGGGCTGCGGGCGATACAGCAATTTTTCCAGCCGTTCCCGTAAAAAATTGGCATTGGCAAAGTAAAATGAGGCATCGATGCGCAAAATGACGATTCCCGGAAAGGTGCGGGCTTGAGGGAACCGTTCCACATTCCGAAAGAACCGGGTTCCGGGCAACTGTCCCAGAATGGCATAATGGGGTCTTGTGCTTTGAAAAATAAACGCCAGAATGGAAGCACCAATGCCAATTAAAATGCCCTGTTCAATCCCCACCAGCAACGTGGCCAGAAAAGTAATAAGTAGCAGCCCGGCATCGCTGGGTTTCACGGCCCACAGGAATTTCAGTTCTTTCCAGTCCATCAGCCCCCATACCGCCACGATGATAATCGCCGCCAGCACAGCCCGTGGCAAATAATAAAAAAATGGTGTAAAAAACAGCAGCGTAATCAAAATTCCCGTCGCGGTAACAACCGAAGCCAGAGGCGTTCGGGCACCGGCCTGATCATTTACTGCTGTCCGGCCAAATCCGCCGGCCACCGGGTACGCCTGAAACAAGGATCCCGCCACATTTGCCGCACCAATGGCAATCATTTCCTGATTGGCATCAATGGTGTAGTGATGTCGGGCAGCCATGGCCTTGGCTACCGAAATGGATTCCATAAACCCCACAAACGCAATGGTGACGGCCGTTGGAATCAGTTCCCGAACAACAGCGGAAGACAGTGCCGGCAGATGGGGTGCTGGCAGCCCGGCCGGAATATTTCCCACAATGGACACACCGGCCTTATCCAGCCGCAACACAGCAACCACAACGGTACTCAATGCCACAACCAACAGTGCAGCGGGAAAACCGGGCTTCCATTTCTTCATTGCCACCAGGAGCAAAATGCTTCCTACTCCAATAACCACAGTGGGCAGGCTGGTTTGGGGAAGGTGCTGATACAAATCCCGCAGAGTGGTGAGGATGAAGTGCCCCCGAGGTATATCCAGCCCCAGAATATATTTAAACTGACTGACGGCAATAATCAGAGACGCGGCAAACGTAAACCCCTTAATCACCGGGTGCGAAATAAAGTTCACCAAAAATCCCACCCGGAAAATGCCCATCAGGATTTGCAGAATTCCCACCAGGAATGCCAGCATCACCGCATACATCACAAAATCCGGGCTACCAATGGTAGCCAGTTGCCCAATGCCCGTGGCCGTTAACAACGAAATCATCGCCGCAGGCCCCACGGCCAGTTGTTTTGACGTGCCCAGAAACGCATACACGACCAGCGGCACCACAGAGGCATACAACCCGTAAATAGGTGGCACACCGGCCAACAAGGCATACGCCATACTCTGGGGAATTAGCATTACCGTTACGGTAAGACCCGCCTGCAAATCCCCTTTGAAATCCGATTTTTGATAGCGGGGTAACCATTCCAGTATGGGGAAAAATCGTCGCATCGTGCCTGTATTTTCCATTAGGGGGAATCATAATACATTTGCTGAGTTCATTCAAGGGGAATGGTATTTTGTAAGCCGCGTGGATGGAAAACCCCTTGCACAATTTGGTGCTAACCAATACCTTCAGAGGTATGAAACGGTCGTTTTCCTGGATTTACAGCCGAATGTTGTTTGACGAACACGCAACGCACCAGCAGGAACGGTGGTCTCTGGTGGGCATCCTGTTGGTTGCGCTGGTGGTGCGGTTGGTGGGCATTACTTACGGCTTACCCGCTGTGTACAACGGCACTGAATATTACATTGCCAAACAGGCCCTGGCCATGGGCGCCCGCCATTCCCTGGAACCTTTGTTCTTTGTGTATCCCACATTTTTCACCTACATTGTTGCTCTGCTGGCAGGTATTTTGTATCTGGGAGGATTACTTCTGGGGGTATTTCGTTCCCCGGACGACTTCGCCTTTCAATTCCTGGTGAACCCCACATTTTTTTACGCAAGCGGGCGATTGCTAACGGCCGTATTTTTCCTGTTTACCCTGTACCTGTTTTTTAAAACGCTGCGTTTTTTCCTGCCCATACGAATGGCAACCATGTTTTCACTGCTCTTTTTATTTTCGTGGAACGTTCAGTTTTACACCTTCTGGATGGTTCCGGATGGCCTGCTCATTCTGGGTAGTGTCATCGTCGCTTATTTAGCGGTACAATTTATTCACTATCCGCACCGGCGGAAATCGCTGTACCTGGCCGCGTTTGTCTCCGGCCTCACGGTTTCGGCCAAATACAATGCCGGTTTCCTGCCACTGGCGCCTCTGGCCATTGCCTGGCTGTATACTTCGGCATCACAGCGCATCCGAACAGCCATTTTCGTCTTGTTACTTGCAATAGCAGGCTTTCTTGCCGGTTCGCCGTACTGGGTGCTCCGTTTTCCCGCATATCTGAATGGTTTTCACATGCTGCTCACCCAATCGGGCGTGGATTTCAATCAACCCCATGGTATTCCCTTCCTCTGGGAAATTTCCCATCTGCTCCGGAGTGACTGGGTTGTTGGCGCTCTGGTACTTGCGGGAATCGGCCTTGCCATCCGCAGTTTCCAGCCCGGCCGGAAGGCCGAATTACCGCTGGCCCTGGTCATTTTACCCACCTTTGTTGACGTTGCCCTCATGCAGAAAAAGGGGCTGGACTATCTGCTGATTATCTTTCCCCTGTCCTTCATTTTAATGGCAATGGTGCTGGGGAACAGCCTCTGGTTGCGGCATCACGAACAAAAAATTTACACTGCCCTCCTTTTAGGATTGCTGCCAGGAATCGCGCTGGTAGGACACTTCAAATTTCAACAAACGCAGCAAGATACCCGCCAGATGGCCAGTACCTGGATTCAAACCCATATTCCGCCCGGAACGCTGCTGTGTTACGACAACTATCATTTTGATTTAAGCTTGCTGGATATTTATCGCTTTACCCATCGGGGTTTTGGCGCCCGCTTTTTATCGCCCCGATTGAAAAAACGCCTGGAAAACCTGAAAAACCGGCCGGATGTGTACCGGTTTACCCCCATTCGCCATGAATTATCCGAACCCAAATGGCCGTCAAATTTTAATCCCGACATGATTCGGCAATATGCTTCCAACCCGTTCCTGGTGGAGGCGTACCAGCACCCGTTCAAAACACTACACGACCTGCAGGTCGAAGGGGTAAAATGGCTGCTTGTAAACGATGATTGGGCCCAAAAATTTTATGACGCTCCCCTTCCCCCCAAATCCAATCCCCTGTATTCCCTGTATCTGGCAAAGCGCATTTTTTACCAGAACCTCTTCACGCATTACGACCCGGTGGTAATCTTTCAGGGAAACTGGCGCCATCCCGGCCCCAAAATTTATATTTTTAATATAAATCCGGAATAATATTTCATTCGTTACTAAATGGGCGCTTCTTTTTTTCTTCCGGGGTGCGGGGTATTGGATATTTCAACGCTGTCCAATAAATTGGCCCAAATTTGTACATGAATCACACAGGAGGATATTTGTATGCGTCGTTTTTTACACAGTGTAATGGCGGTTTTTGTATTTATCACTATTTTGTCAGCACAGGT
>WGBF01000478.1 GCA_015494485.1 bacterium
GACCGTAACGGGCGGTTGTTTGTAACGGCTCACCATCTGGTGATTGATGGCGTGTCCTGGCGGGTGTTGCTGGAAGATTTTTTCACCATTTACCAGCAACTGGAACAGGGCGGTTCCGTTCAGTTACCTCCGAAAACGACGGCATTTAAACACTGGGCAGAAAAATTACGGCAGTTCGTCCGCTCTTCGGAATTAAGCGAACAATTGTCCTACTGGGAATCGCTCCCGGTTCAGGAAAACGCGCCGTTACCGGTCGATTTTCCCGAGGGGAAAAATCTGGAAAAGACTCTGGCTGCGGAAGTGATTCAATGGAGTGACGAGGAAACGCGTTCGATACTGACAGAATTACCGGAACAGTTGCGGGCGGGAATGAACGAAATACTGCTGTCCGCAGTCCTCATGGCATTGCATCGCTGGACGGGACACCGGGTATTTCACCTTGACCTGGAAGGTCATGGGCGTGAACATTTGTTTGATGATGTGGACCTTTCCCGTACTGTGGGCTGGTTTACCAATCTGTATCCGGTGGTTTTATCCATGGGCAATGGGGTAACGGCGGAAGAAATTCTCAAACAAGTAAAGAATCAGCTCCGGGCGGTTCCCGGAAATGGTATTGGATTTGGGCTGTTAAAATATCTGGGTACGCCTTCCGTGCGAAAGCGATTAAGCCATATTACCACAGCCCCAATTGGATTTAACTACCTGGGCCAATTTGACCAGGCCGTTCCGGATAATGTCCCCGTTATGCCGGCAATGGAACCTACCGGACCAGACCGTGCGCTGGAGAATCATCGGGTTCACCTGCTGGACTTTACCGGTGGTGTGCAGCAGGGACAATTACGATTTACCATTACCTTCAGCCGGGAGCTGTTCAAGGCGGAAACCATTCGGTTTCTGGCTGATGAATTTAAAAAAGCGCTTCAAGAGATACTGGCCATTGCGCAGGAAACTGACAAAAATGTGCTGACCGGCTCCGATTTTCCGCTTGCCGGGTTGGATGACGATAAACTGGCCAATTTGTTGAATAAATTGAAAAAATGAGAGGTGCAGGTGCCTTATGAATCAGAAGAATATTGAAGACATTTATCCGTTGTCTCCCATGCAGCAGGGGATGCTGTTCCATTACATTTTTGAACCCGAAAAGGCGGTTTATGTGGAACAATTGGCCGTAGAATTGGAAGGGGAGTTTGATATTTCGGCCTTTCGGAATGCCTGGACTCAGATAATCCAGCGCCATTCGGTTTTTCGGACGGCGTTTGTGTGGGAAGATCTGGAAGAGCCCTTACAAGTTGTGAATAAGCAGGTGATCCTTCCTCTGGAAGAACACCACTGGGAGTCCCTTCCGGCAAATCAGCATCTTCAAAAATTACAGGAATTTATGCGTTCTGATCGGGAGAGCGGATTTGATTTATTAAAAGCTCCCCTGATGCGCTTGCACCTGATCCACCGCGGCAATCACCAATATTATTTTGTATGGACCTACCATCACATGATTATTGACGGATGGGGCGTTCCACTGGTTTTCAAGGAATTGTTTTTACTTTATGAAGCGTTCCGGCAGGGGAAAACCCCGCAATTACCACCGGTTCGGCCGTACCGGGATTACATTGCGTACATTAAAAGCCAGGACCTCCAGAAGGCCGAAAATTTCTGGAAAGAATATTTGAAAGACCTGCAGGAGCCCACGCCCATCCCGGTGCTGGATCTACCGGGACGGGAATCCGGGGATACCGATTACCTTAAAGTTGTCCGGTTTTTGCCGGAATCGTTGTCCGCATCGCTGAATGACCTGGCACGCAAACAGAAAGTGACGTTAAGTACCATTATTCAAACGGCGTACGGTCTGTTACTTCAGCATTACAGTGGAGAGCCGGATGTGGTATTTGGGGTTACGGTGTCGGGTCGCCCCCCGGAACTACAGGGCGTTGAAAATATGGTGGGATTATTCATAAATACCTTACCTCTGCGATTGCAATTTTCTCCCACGATGCCCATCACAACGGTGATGCAAACCGTCCAGCAAAATCTGGCCCAAATGCGCCAATACGAATACACGCCGTTGGTGCAAATTCAGGGCTGGACAAATGTTCCCCGTTCGCTGCCATTGTTTCAGTCCATTCTGGTATTTGAAAATTATCCGGTTGATGAATCCCTGCAGCAACAACAGCAGCAATTGAGTCTCCGGTTGCGAAAAATCGAAGGGCATGAACGCACCAATTACCCCTTGACGCTGGTGGGTGCGCCCGGCAAGCAAATTCGGCTTGAGGCAGCGGTTGAAGCCCGCCGCCTGGACCAGGCAACCACCGAACGGCTTCTGGACCATCTGGTGCATATTCTTGAACAAATTGCCCAAAATCCAGAACAGCCACTGGAAGCCATTGTCCCTCTAACGGAAGGGGAATTCCAGGAACTCTACGTCACCGGAAATGCTACCGAAGCGCCTTTCCCGGAGGATAAAACCTTGGCCGATTGGTTTGAGGAACAGGCTGCTGCAACGCCCGATGCACCGGCAGTGGTATTTACGGATTTGAACCAGCGGGAGGTGTGGAGCTACCGCCAGTTGAATGAAACTGCCAATCGCATTGCCCATTACCTCCAGGCACAGGGAGTCGGGGCCGATGCCATTGTGGGCATTTGTGCGGAACGCTCTCCCGTAATGCTGGCGGGCCTGCTGGGTATTTTGAAGGCGGGAGCCGCTTATTTGCCGCTGGACCCGGATTATCCTCTGGAACGCCTGCAGTACATGGTGGCCGATTCTGGTATTTCGGTGCTGTTACAGACCACGCAGACCCAGTCGGTGTTACCGGACTTCTCCGGCCAGCGTTTGAATATTGACGACGCGGAGGCGCTCAGCGCATTCCCAACCGAAAATCCTGCCCGTCAAACCGGGCCCAACAACCTGGCGTATGTCATTTACACGTCGGGTTCCACCGGTCGCCCCAAAGGGACCCTGCTGGAACACCGGGGTGTGGTGAACAGCCTGGATTATTTCATCAAAACATTTCACATTCAGACCGGCAGTCCGGTGTTGAGTTTTGCATCTTTTTCCTTTGACGCTGCCGTACCGGAACTGTTTACCGCATTGATGGCCGGGGGAACCACCGTTATGGCCCCGCGGGAGTTGCTAATGGCACCCCAGACGCTTGGGGAAATTCTTCATGCAGAAAAAATTTATTTTGCGGTACTGCCACCTTCATTGTTAAAACTGACGCGGGATGAAGCGTGGCAATATCCGGTGCACTTAATTTCAGCCGGGGAAGCCTGCCCGCTGGAAGCCGCCATCGCGTTGGGCTCCCGGGTGCATTTTTACAACGGATATGGCCCCACTGAAGCCACCGTCGGGACTACGTTGTATCCTGTGGATGAGGAAGAGGTCAAACGGCTGCAAACGGTGCCCATCGGCAAGCCGATGCAAAATTACAAAGTGTACGTGGTGGATGCACAGGGGCGCCCCTGTCCGGTTGGTGTACCCGGGGAATTGTGGATTGCCAGCGTTGGCCTGGCGCGGGGTTATTTGAAGCGCGAAGATTTAACGGCGGAAAAGTTTATTCCCAATCCCTTTGGTAAGGAACCCTCTGACCGGGTGTACCGCAGCGGCGACCGGGTTCGCATGTTACCCAACGGTACCCTGGAATTTCTGGGACGCATTGACGACCAGGTAAAATTGCGGGGCTTTCGAATTGAAATTCCCGAGATTGAAGCGGTGATTAAAGGACATCCCGGGGTGAAGGATGCCGTGGTGGCGCTGCGCACCGATGGCGGCACGGAATACCTGGCAGCGTATCTAATCCCCGAATCCAATGAAATTGACAGCGCCGAATTGCGGGAGTTTCTGAAATCCCGCTTGCCGGAATTCATGATTCCGGCGGCTTTTGTAACCATGGATGCCTTTCCGCTCCTTCCCAACGGCAAGGTGAATCGACGCAACTTGCCGGCGCCGGAAGGCTTTGTGGTGCAACGGGAATATGTGGCACCCCGGACTCCGCAGGAGGAAGTGGTTGCGGGTATTTTCGCTGATATTCTGAATCTGGAAAAGGTGGGAGCGCTGGACAATTTCTTTGAATTGGGCGGCCACAGCCTGTTAGCGACCCAATTGGTTTCCCGACTGCGGGATGCCTTTCAGGTTGAAATTCCCTTTAAGGAATTGTTTGAAAATCCCACTGTGGAAGGAATTGCCCGTCGGGTGCAGGAAGCGCAGGCTGCCGAGGCCGGAATGCAGGCACCACCCATAGAACCCATTCCGCGGGAAGGCGAGTTGCCGTTATCCTTTGCCCAGCAACGGCTGTGGTTTCTGGACCAGCTTCAGCCGGGCAGTGCCTTTTACAATATCCCCATGGCGCTGCGCATTAAGGGCAACCTGCAATATGATGCCATGAATCAAACCATTGCCGAAATCATACGACGGCACGAAGTGTTACGCACAACTTTTGAAAATGTTGAGGGGAAGCCGCGTGTGGTGATTCATCCGCCGGAGCCGATGACCGTCCCCATTACGGATTTGCAGGACTTGCCGGAAGACGAGCGGGAGACCCGTGCCCGGGAATTGGCAAAAGCCGAAGCCCAGGCGCCCTTCGACCTGGCCAAAGGTCCCCTCTTCCGGGTTCAACTGTTGAAACTGGCGGAAGATGACCACATTGCGCTGGTCACCATGCACCACATCATTTCGGATGGCTGGTCCATGGCGATTTTTGTGCGGGAAGTGGGGTTGTTGTACCCCAAATATATTAAGGGGAATGGTCAGGTATTGCCAGAATTGAAAATTCAGTACGTGGATTATGCCGCCTGGCAGCGAAAGTGGTTGCAGGGGGAGGTCCTTCAGCGCCAGCTGGACTTCTGGAAACGCCACCTGGAAGGCGCACCACCGGTGCTGGAATTGCCCACAGATAAACCCCGTCCCGCAATTCAGACCTTTAACGGAACGGTGGCACGAATGGCAATTCCGTCAGAAGTGTTACAACACGTTCGTGCACTGAGTAAAAAGGAAAACGCTACCGTATTCATGACCGTTCTGGCGGCGTTTTATGTGCTGCTGCATCGCTATTCCGGGCAGGACGACATTGTGGTGGGAACTCCCATTGCGGGACGCAGCCGCTCTGAACTGGAAAACCTCATTGGCTTTTTTGTGAACACCCTGGCGTTGCGGGCGCGCTTTACCCCCAATATTACCTTCAAAGAACTACTACGCCAGGTGCGGGAAACCACCCTGGGTGCCCATGCGCATCAGGATTTGCCCTTTGAACAACTGGTGGAAGAATTACAGCCGGAACGCAACCTTTCCCATTCGCCCATTTTCCAGGTGATGTTTGTGTTTCAGAATTTACCCCTGGAGCGGCTGGAACTTCCGGGAATTACCCTTCAACCGTTTGAGGCCAAACCGGATATTGCCAAATTTGACCTGTCGCTTATCGCCAGCGAAGGCCCTGACG
>WGBF01000479.1 GCA_015494485.1 bacterium
GTTGTCGGTAGGAAGTATATTCGAAATCCACTTCGATAATATTCTCTGAGGTAATAAGTCGGTTGCGCGTAAAGGTGATTTGCCCCAGACCATAATCAATAATGTAATCATTATTTTCACCACGTTGAAGCAACTGCCCGTCCACGTACACGCGCTCCGTACCTGCCAATACCACAATCTCCCGTTCCCCGTTTTTACCCCGTAACTGGTAGGGCCCCTGGTGTCCTTCCTGCCCCAGAAATTGATTGGTGTGGTACGTCCCCCGCGACGTACCGTAAATACCATTCATGGTTGCTCCAAAGAGCTTCCCCTGAACCATCATTCCCTGAAGTTTTCGTTCCACCCGGCCAAACTGGCTTTCGCCAATGGACAGATTAAAATCTCCCAGTGTTCCGCCAATCCGGGGGGCCTCCAATCGCACAAACACCCGGTCCACCTCCCGCAGTGTGGCCGTGTTTCCTTCGGGTTGAATGGGGGTGGATTGATCGGTTAACGCCGCCACGATTTTCACCTTCGGGGTAATGTAGCCGGAAAGTTGAAGATTCAATCCGGAATTCAGGGTCAGGTCCTGGTTGTTGCCAATCTGGAACCCGCGCACCAGGCTCCCGGATTTTTGCAATTGCATTGTTTCGTCGTAAAATGTGTCGAAAAAATCGGTACGTTTTTTTGACGTTCCACTGCGCGCCCGATACAACAACTGGCGATGCTGCAACGTATCCACCGGAGGGGATTCCGGAACCGGAGAGAGCAACGGAAAAGGCGGATATTTGTACAAAATTTTCAGGGGTTTATCGGCAAAGGCAGACTGTTGCCGGAAATAAATAACCCCGCGCTTGCCGTTCACCGTGTAATGAATTCCCGGCAATAGTTTAAACGTGCCGCTGTAAACCCGAACGGAATTTTCAGGGATAAAAGCATGCGGCAGCTGCAGGGAGTCCGGTAATTGTTCGCTGGACAACGTGAGGGTATCTTCAGGAAAATCAAGGGTTAATCGGGAAGGTTGTGCCTGGGCGACCACCAGGCACATGGCGATAACCATGTAGGGGGCAAGAAATTTCACACTTAATGACAGTTCATCTTTTCATCAGTAGCGAATACTGGAATTGCCCTCCTTTCTGTAAAGTTACAACGATTCAGTGAACGCCCTGCCGAAATGTTAATCTTCCAGGATTTCCTTTTCCTTCATTTCCAGCAAGTCATCAATTTCCTTAATGTATTTGTCGGTCAATTCCTGAATGTGCTTTAAGGCGTGGTCCCGTTCATCTTCGGAAATTTCGTGGCTTTTTTCCAGCTTTTTAATGTGCTCGTTGGCATCCCGCCGCACGTTGCGAATGGCAATCCGCCCCTCTTCGCAGAATTTTTTCACCAGTTTAATTAATTCCTGGCGGCGTTCTTCACTTAATTCCGGAATGTTTAACCGAATAACATTCCCATCGTTGGAAGGGGTCAATCCCAAATCGGATTCCAAAATGGCCTTTTCAATATCCCCAATAATACGTTTTTCCCAGGGTTGAATGACCAGCAAGCGAGGTTCCGGGGCCGTTACCGTTGCCACTTGATTCAATGGCACTTTGCTGCCATAATACTCCACCCGGATGATATCCAGAAGGGCCGGTGTGGCACGACCGGTGCGGATTTTTGCCAGTTCATGTTGCACATGTTCCACGCTTTTTTTCATCCGGTTTTCGGCATCTTTGTAAATTTCATTTAACGTCATGGCTATCCCCTTACTTTTGTTCCGATTGGTTCACCCAGTACCACGCGTTTCAAATTATCTTCCACACCCATATTAAACACAATAATGGGCAATTTATTATCCATGGACAGGGTAATGGCAGTGGAATCCATTACCCGCAGTCCATGTTTAACAACTTCAAGATAGGTTAATTCTTCAAACTTAATGGCATCCGGGTTTAACATGGGGTCTTCGGAATACACACCGTCCACTTTGGTCCCTTTTAGAATGACATCCGCTTCAATTTCAATCGCCCGCAGTACTGCTGCCGTGTCCGTGGTAAAATACGGGTTTCCGGTGCCCGCTGCAAAAATAACAACCCGTCCTTTTTCCAGATGGCGAATAGCCCGACGCCGAATAAACGGTTCTGCAACTTGCTCCATGGGAATGGCCGTTTGTACGCGGGTAAAAAGCCCGATTTTTTCCAGAGCATTTTGGAGGGCAAGAGAATTAATTACCGTTGCCAGCATTCCCATGTAATCTGCCGAAACCCGGTCCATTTCGTACGCGGCTTTGGAGATACCCCGAAAAATATTTCCGCCACCGACTACCAGCGCCACCTGTACGCCCATGTCCACCACTTTTTTAACTTCCCGGGCGTACATTTGAAGCACTTCGCTGTTAATCCCGAATTTTTCGGGACCCGCCAGCGCTTCACCACTGAGTTTCAGTAAAATGCGCTTGTAAATCGGAGCTTTTGACATGGTTTAGTCCTCACCAATCCGGAAGCGTGCAAAGCGACGAATGGTGATGTTCTCGCCCAATTTGGCAATGGTTTCCGTTAGATAATCTTTAATGGTTTTTTCGGGGTCCCGGATGTACGCCTGTTCCAGTAGCACGTTTTCCGCAAAGAATTTTTCCAGCTTGCCCTCGGCAATTTTATCCACAATGTGTTCCGGTTTGCCACTGCTTAATGCCTGTTCACGATAAATTTCCTTTTCCCGATTGACCACGTCTTCCGGTACATCTTCCCGGCTAATGGCAATGGGATTGGTAGCAGCAATTTGCATGGCCACATTGCGGACGAATGTCTTAAAATCATCGGTGTTGGCCACAAAATCCGTTTCGCAATTCACTTCTACCAACACGCCCAGTTTTCCACCCGCGTGAATGTAGGCTTCCACCAGACCGTCTTTGGTTTCGCGCCCTGCTTTCTTTTCGGCTTTGGCAATTCCTTTTTTCCGAAGGATTTCCACTGCCTTTTCCATATCGCCGTCGGCTTCGACCAGGGCATTTTTACAGTCCATCATCCCGGCCCCGGTCATTTCCCGAAGCTCCTTGACCATCTGTGCAGTAATGTTGGCCATTTTATGACTCTCCTTTCGTTATTCTTTTTCTTCCTTTTGTGCGGCTTCCGCAGCAGCTTCTTTTTCTTCTTCCACCTTACGGCGTCCTTCCAGAACCGCATCCGCCATAATACGGGTAATTAAGCCAATGGACTTGGTGGAATCGTCATTCCCGGGAATGGGATAATCCACTAATTCCGGATCCACGTTGGTATCCACAATAGCGAAAATGGGAATTCCCAATTTTAACGCTTCTTTTACCGCAATTTCTTCTTTTTTGATATCCACAATATATATGGCGGCCGGAAGGCGTTTCATCTCCTGAATGCCTTCGAACACCTTCTTCATTTTGGCAATTTCCCGCTCAATCTGCAGGCGTTCTTTTTTGGTCAAATTCTCAACCGTCCCATCGGCCACCATTTTTTCCAGATTTTCCAGATGCCGAATACTTTTCTTAATGGTAGCAAAATTGGTTAAGGTGCCGCCCAACCAGCGCTCAATAATGTAGGGTTGCCCGCAACGCAACGCCTCTGACTTAATGATTTCCTTGGCCTGATTTTTGGTTCCTACGAACAAAATGGGTTCGCCCGTTGCCGCAATTTCGCGCATGGCGTCGTAGGCACGTTGTAACAATTTCAGGGTTTTCTTTAAATCAATGATGTGAATCCCGTTGCGTTCCATAAAAATGTAATCGCGCATCTTGGGATTCCATCGGCGGGTCACATGACCGAAATGCACGCCTGCCTTCAGCAGGTCTTCCATCGTGACTTGCAGCATAAGCCATCTCCTTGTGTTTGGGTTAAACCGCCACCGTCGTCACCTTCCGCAGAGATTCACCCCTGGTGAACACCCGCTACGGAATCGGACGGTGTGAGTTGTTTAAAAATAATTAAAACAAAACACGCTCATCAAATACAAAAAACCGGGGATTTTCTGCGTAAAGCGAAATTCCCCGACACAATTGCCATTAACGCTTGGAGAATTGGAATTTCTTGCGTGCTTTGGGCTGACCGTATTTTTTGCGTTCCACTTCCCGCGGGTCCCGCGTAAGG
The DNA here is from genome assembly GCA_015494485.1 of bacterium. GTDB lineage: Bacteria > Calditrichota > Calditrichia > RBG-13-44-9 > J042 > WGBF01. The sequence continues at coordinate 4,074 of WGBF01000479.1, forward strand.
AAACCGGCAGCCCGCAATTCCGGACGCAATTCTTCGTTCCACTTCAACAAGGCACGGGAAATTCCCAGGCGCAGTGCTTCCGCCTGCCCGCGCAAACCGCCACCATCGATATTGGCAATCACATCGAATTTACCTTTGGTATTGGTAAGCTCAAAGGGTTGTTCAATAATCATTAACAGGGTGGCACGCTTAAAATATTCATCCAGTGTGCGCCCGTTTACCCGGTATTCCCCTTTTCCGGGGATTAACCGCACACGCGCGACGGCCGTTTTACGCCGACCAATTGCATCGTAATGTTCCATAAATCTCCTCTACCCTTTTACAATTCCAATTTTTCCGGACGTTGTGCTTCATGGGGATGCTGCTCCCCAGCATACACTTTTAACTTTTTGAGCATTTTGCGCCCCAGTGCATTCTTGGGTAACATCAGCCGTACGGCATGTTCAATCACATAGCGGGGCTGTTTGGCAATCATCCGCCGAAAGGGAATGTATTTACCACCACCGGGATACCCGGAATGACGGAAGTAATATTTCTGGTCCGCTTTGCGACCGGTTAACCGAATTTTATCGGCATTAATGACGATGACATAATCGCCCACATCCTGATGCGGCGCAAAATTGGGTTTATGTTTGCCCCGTAAAATCATTGCAATCTCGGAAGCCAGACGCCCCAGAACTTTATCGGTAGCATCGACCACATACCATTTGCGCTGGGCTTCAAGTTCGCTTGCTTTTGTGTAATCCGTTCTCAAGACAGACTCCTCCTACTGACTTATTTAACAGACGCCAAATTTAGATTTCGCCCATAGATATGTCAAGCCAATTTTAAAATGGTATGTCTGACTTCATATCAT